>NZ_JARZHI010000159.1:0-2965 GCF_029946465.1 Polyangium sorediatum | reverse complement strand
GTACACGGCGCGCCGTCGCCGGACGCCGTGGCGAAGATCATGCGCCGGATCGAGGTCGAGCCGCCCGCGCACGCTCCGGCAAAGAGGGGCGCGCGGCGCCTTCCATGGGCGCCCTTGGGAGCGCTCGTGGCCGCGGCGGCCGTGGCCGCGTTCTGGATCGGGACCCGCGCGATGAGCCACGACGCCGGCCTCTTCGCGGCGCGCGGCGGAGTGGCCTCCGCGTCCTTGCAGCGCGACGTGGGCATCTTCATCCACCGCGCTGGCGAGCGCCTCGAGCCGCTCGCCGCGGCTGAGGTGGTGACGAAGGACACGGCCTACGCGGTCTCGTATGTCAACCTCGGCCCCGCGGGATCGGCGTTCCTGTTGGTGTTCGCCGTGGACGCCGCCGGCGAGGTGCACTGGATCCAGCCCGCTTCGAGCTCGCCTGCTGCACCCGCGCACCCCGCGATCTTCCCGCCGAAATCGCTCACTCACCTCGCCGAGTACCCGATTTCTGCCCCGAAATCGTCTTCAGCCCGAGCGAGCTTCAAGAGACTGACGCGAAGATGATGTTCGATGCGCTGGTGAAGTGGAACCCTGCGCTCGTCGGGCTCCGCGCATGACCGCGGGCGCGCCATCTGTTCCGCTTGCCGGAGCGCGACGGCGGCGGTGTCGGCGAGGGCCTGCAGGAGTTCCAGCCGGTCCGGGGCGATCGTGCGTTCGATGCGCCAATAGGTGCCGATCGCGCCGATCGGGTCGCGGCGGCGGATGGGCGTCATCGCCAGGCTCTTCACGAAGGTCGGGCGGTAGGCGTCGTGCGGCACGCGCGGAATCGACGTAGATGTCCTCGATCACGACGGGCTGCCGGTGGCGCATGGCCCAGCCGCTGACGCAGGATTGCAGCGGGAAACGTTGGCCCTTCCACAGGGGGCCGATCACGTCCTCGTCCACGTAGTAGCAGCGGTCGTCGTCCTTGAGCACGAAGGTCGCGCCGTCGGCCTCGGCGATGTCGCGCGTGGCCGTGCGGACGAGGCGGGTGACGTCGTCCAGCGAGCGCGCGGAGGTGAGGTCCTGCACGACCTGCACGAGACGGCGTTCGGCGTGGCGGGATTCCATGGGCCTTTCATTGTGACCCAAGGTGGGCAGGCTCTCAAGAATCAAGAACTCAACAGAGCGGCACCGCCGGGGCGTTTAGGTTCGGGGAAGCACCGGGCCCGGATGGCGGAATTGCTGCTTCTGCCGTTGACACTATACAGACTAGTTAGTATAGTATCAGCATCTGATCTGCGAAGACGGGTCGGGTTGAGGCAATTGGAGGTTGGCTTGGCGGCTCGTACTTATCCTTCTCAGAAAGGGAAGATTCTTGAGGCGGCTGAAAAGCTCGTGCTCGCTCGAGGAATCGGTAACTTCAAAACGGATGTCCTCATCGAGGCGTCAGGGCTCAGTAAAGGCGGGTTCTTTTACCACTTCAAGTCCATTGACGATTTGTTGTTTGAGCTAGGCAAGAAAACCACGGATGGGTTTTACGGCGAAATTGAAAAAGTGGCTTCGAAAGACGCGAATCCGGTAGGACGGCATATCCGAGCGTACATCAAAGTGGCGCTTCTGGGATCGCCGTCCCAGCGCAAGAGAGCGCTCGCTATGAGCCGTATCTTCTTTGAAGTGCTACTGGCGAACCCCAAGGTGATGAGTCGCCTCAAGAGGGAAAACAGCAAGGCCCACAGGGTTCTCGAAGATGTTTTTATGAACGATCAATTGCCGCCGCTGCAGATTTACTTGATCCAATCGGCTGCGGACGGCGTTTGGGTCAATGAAAGCCTGGGGATCACTGAGATCTCGAAGAAATCCAAAGAAGCCCTCTGCAACCTGCTCATTGCCATGACCGAAAGACCTCTGAATGAACTGCTCGGTACGAAGAGCACGAGTCGTTGAGAACGGAGACCTATATGAAAAAGGAGAACGACATGTCGGACATCAAATGGGCCTTCATCTTTCACTCCGAAGGATCGGACTCTCGCGAGAATCGCTTTGTCGTGAATGGAGATGGGGTTTCAGCTCATCTAGTGGCGGTGCCTGATAATGCCACCGCAATCAGCGTCGCCAAGGAACTGGTTGATCAGGGCATTCAGTTCATAGAGCTTTGTGGTTCGTTCATAAAAACTCCCGAGATCGTAGATCAGCTCTTAGATGCGACAAGCAATAAGATCGCCGTGGGCATCGTTGGCTTCCGTGGGAGCTCAGGCGACAAAGTCGCTGATCTGTTTAAGAAGCAGGCAGCCAGTCGCGCCATGGGTGGGTAAGAACTGGCAAGGCGCTTAGGGCAAATAACCAGCCAATTTCACCCTCGAGCAGGAACCGTCGCCCCGCCGCCCCCCGCCGCGGCCGTATCCCCGACTACGGCATGACGCCACCACGCGTGGGCCTCGCGCGGAAAGTCGAGCTCGTCATCGAATTCTCTGGCACTGCGGGTACACCGTAAGCGCCCGGCCAACTACATCTTGGAGCCCCCGCGCCAGCCGTTCACTCTGCCATCGACGCATCTGGAGGACGGATGGCACGGAGGACGGCGAAGCAGTGGGCTCGGCTGGTCGCGCGCTGGAAGCGCAGCGGCCTGAGTGCGGGGGAGTTTGGCGCGAAGGTAGGGGTCGACGCGCACAGCCTGCATTGGTGGCGCTGGTCGCTGCGTAAACGCGAAGCAATCGAGGACGCGCCGACCGCGCCCACCGAGTCGGTTCCGGCGTTCCTGCCCGTTCACCTCGTCGAAGCCGTGTTGCCCCGTGAGCAGGCCGCGCCTCTGGCCCGTGGCGGCGTGGAGATCGTCGTCGACGAGCGACACGCGGTGCGCGTCAGCCCGGGATTCGTAAGCGCCCGGCCAACTACATCTTGGAGCCCCCGCGCCAGCCGTTCACCCTGCCCTCAACGCGTCTGGAGGACGGATGGCACGGAGGACGGCGAAGCAGTGGGCTCGGCTGGTCGCGCGCTGGAA
>NZ_JARZHI010000158.1:0-3230 GCF_029946465.1 Polyangium sorediatum | reverse complement strand
CTGTGCGCGTCGACCCCTACCTTCGCGCCAAACTCCCCCGCACTCAGGCCGCTGCGCTTCCAGCGCGCGACCAGCCGAGCCCACTGCTTCGCCGTCCTCCGTGCCATCCGTCCTCCAGATGCGTCGAGGGCAGAGTGAACGGCTGGCGCGGGGGCTCCAAGATGTAGTTGGCCGGGCGCTTACGAACGTGCGCTTCGCCTCGTTCAGGAGCCACTCGATCCGCTCGGGGTCGGCCCCTTTCGCGAAAACGATCTTGCGGACCTCGCGCTCCGTCTGCACCCGCAGGAAATACCCGCGCCGCAAGGCCGATACAAGCACGTAAATTCCCAGGCCCGCGAAGGCGCAGCCCGTTGGGAGCAGGTACGGTATGACGCCGCCATACACAAGCCACTCAAATAAACGCCAGGCGCAGCCGGCCCCGATGCCAATGCACACGAGCCCGAAACAAATCTGGATCGGCAGACGCTCGCTGACATTGCCCCAGGACAGGGAGATGCTCCTGATATCGGCGCGAGGAATTCGCATGAGCGCCTTGGCTTGCCCCTCCGGTACCTCGGCAACGTCATCCTTGCCGAACTGGACCGACTTGTACCACAGGGGCTCGGGCGACGAGAGGAGCCCACCAGTGTTTTCTGCCGCGGGATCGGACTCCATTTGCCCGAGGGTAACATCGACCTGGAGCAACCGACAAGCGAAGGAGGGGGCGGCCGAGCACGAAAGCAACTCCCGCTCGGCCGCCCTCTGCGGACCGCTTACTCGACCCGGATCACCGCCTCCTCCGGCGCCTTCACCCGTGCAGCCTCCTTCGCCGCAGCGCCTCGCCGATTCTTCGGCCGCCGGCCCTTCCACACCGCCAGCGGCGCGAGCAGCCTCTCCGCGAGCGCCGCCGTGGCGGGGTCGTTCTCCCGCACGTGCGCCGCGACGCGCAGCACGTAGCTCCGCAGCGCATCGAGCGCCTCGCCTTGGGCCTTGCCCAAGCTATGCGGATCGGACGCGGGCCGGGCCTTCGTGATCCCGAGCGCCTCCCCATACGCCGTGTGCGCGAAGATGAGCTCGTCCAGAAACGGCTTGCCTCCGAGATTCGCGATCACGACGTCGAACCCTTTTTCCATGAGGATTCGGATCCGTGTCTCGGCCTCCTGCCACTCGTCGGCGGCGCGCAGCCGCAGGAAGCCGAGGCCCTGGCCGAAGAGCGCGTCGTGCACCCTCGCGGCGTCCGCGGCCGCGGGGTACCGCTCGACGGGCAATCGCTTGAAAGAGAGGAGCCAGTCCGAAAGCGCGCCGAACGCATTGTCCTCGACACGATCGGCGACGGCGACGACCGGAGACGCTTCGCCCTCCGCGAAGACGCGCTTGCCGAGCTCCACCTGGAGGGTCTCGTGCGTGACGGCGAGTGTATTGCGATCGGCAGCGATGGCGATGGGAAGCCCCGGCTCACGGGAGGCCGTCTCGAGAAGCTCGGCGAGGAGGCGAGCGGTGGAGACGGCCGTCATGCGGGGCAAAGCGACGAGCTGGGTCGGAGAGAACGAACGCGACATGTGGATTCCTCCTCCCAGGCAAAACCTGGGGGACATGGATGTTGTAGCGGAGGGTGGGACGGACGCCGCGTTCGCGTAATCACGACAAAAACGTGCATGGAGGCTGGAGGGTGCTGGGCGTTGCGGTGGGGGGCGTTCGTGCCGCCCATGCGCACCCTCGTCCGAGCGAGCGTTGAGTGAGAAACCATCCAGAGGCATCATGGAGCCGAACGCTGCACGAGACGGGGTCATGATCGTATAGAAGTCGCAACAATGACGACCGCCGGCCGTAAAGCTTCCCACAAATGCGTTTCTTCAAACCGATCCATCGTGCGATGCGTGGCATTCCTGTTGGCATTCGTGTCGAGCGGGGCGCGGGCCTCGGCGCAGCCTGTCGTGCGCCCTGCATCGACGCAGGCCTCCCCGGCGCAGGCGCAGTCCGACGCGCGGATGCTGTCCGCAAGCCCCGACGCCCCTGTCGCGTCGCTGGGCTGGCGGGACACACTGCGCGGCGCAGTGGGGGCGCGCATGCCCATCGTGGGTGCGCTCGCGGGCACGGGATTCTTGTTGCAACTGCCAGCGCTCATCGAGCTGCACAACACGTCGCCGACGCAGGCCGTCCCGTGGGAGTACTGGCGCGGCCGGCTTGCCATCGAAGCGATCTACCGTCGCGAGGTAACGCTGGGCGCACGGAAAGCGGCGTTCGCGGGCGCGTTCGCGGTGGAGCACGAGAGCGACCACTCGTCCAAAGGGCACCCGGGCTTCGTGAACCTGAATAGCCTCTCGCTGCGCGGCGACTCCACCGTCGCGCTCGGGATCCACGCGCTGACGGTGGCACTGGTCACTCGGTTGCACGTGCTCACGTGCACCACGGACGCCGTGACGTGCGGCAACTACGGCGGAAAGGGCGGCTCGGTCACGTTCGAGACCGCGATGGACGTGGTATTCGACGGCACGTTCGTCAAAGGGTATCCCTACCGCTTCTTCGTCGCCCTGCACGGCGCGTGGCTGGTGAGCAACGAGCTCGCGACGACCGAGCGGCGCCTCGTGCTCGATACGGGCGTCGCGCTGCGGCCGGCCGCGCAGGGGCTCTATCAGCTCTATTTCACCGCGCTGGCCGGCAACGAAGTGGGGTACTACCGCATGGCTCCCGCGGTCCTGCAGGCGGGCTTCGGCGTGCGCTGGGGGTTCTGACAGCGTCTCTGAAGCGTCACGGGCGCGGGCTTGGCGAAGCTGTCATGGCTTCTTCGCGTCGACGGGCGAGGCGATCACCGTCTCGAGCTTCACCCCGTCACGCATGGGGACCATCACCTTCGTCATCGTGAAAGCTCCCATAGGCCTCCCAGCGCAGGCGCCGGGGAGGAGAAAATCCCGGTTTGTTTGCCCTACCCTCCGGTCACGAGGCACACGGCTTCCACGATGATCCTCCCCATCACCCACGAAAACATGGAGGCGCGGAGGTGGCCCGTCGTCACCCTCGTCATCATCGCGATCTGCTTCGTGATCCATTCTGTCGTGGCTGCCACGGAGCGCTCGCAGACGCGGGACCTCAACGCGCTCGTCTCGCAAGCCCTCGCCTACCACGCAGTGCGCATCCCGCCCATCGTGACCGCTCGTTACGCGCCATCGTGACCACCTGTTTCGCGCCATCGTGACCACCCGTTTCGCGCCATCGTGATCGGAGCGAAGCGACGCTCTGGCTGTTCAGGGTTC
>NZ_JARZHI010000157.1:0-3470 GCF_029946465.1 Polyangium sorediatum | reverse complement strand
GGAACCCTGAACAGCCAGAGCGTCGCTTCGCTCCGATCACGATGGCGCGAAACGGGTGGTCACGATGGCGCGAAACAGGTGGTCACGATGGCGCGTAACGAGCGGTCACGATGGGCGGGATGCGCACCGAGCGTCGTCTCGTCTCGAGGTTCGGACTCTTGCCCTGTATCTTTGGCGAAGATACGCGGAGGGCGGCGCCGTTCGTCGCGGTACACGTCGCGAGGGCTGCGCCGTCGAGCACGACCGCGCGAGCACGCACGGCGAGACCTCCGGTAAAGCGATGAAGCGATCGGGCAACGGAGCGCGAACGTTGCGGCGCCTTCACACACGGCGTCAACGACGACAAAGCAGCAGCAAACCAAGGACATGAGCACATTTTGCGCGGGGTGTACTCCGCGCGGAGAACACCTCGATCACCCGTAGGCACAACCGAGGGAAGCGAGATCGAGGGACAAGCCGCGAGCGAGGGCTGCGCCGTCGAGCACGACCGCGCCGAGCGAGACTTACGGTAAGCGCGGCCGATCGGCCGGTGTGCTGCTCGCTCGAGTGTGTCGTGGCACAGCGGCCTGCTCGGCCCGCTCGGCACACCCGGCAAGGCGAGCGGGCCACCTTCGCGCCGAGCGGGCCACTCGCGCGGAAGCGTCGCGAGGGCTGCGCCGTCGAGCACGCCGCGCCGAGTTGCGAGCCTCGCGTTGTGTTGTTGCGCATGTCTCGAGCGCTTGTGTCTCGCGAGACAAGGGCATGCGAAACAGCGAGACAAGGAAGATGCTCACCCGGCCGATAGCCCCTTGACACATCGCAAGGGCAGGGTCGTCGAGCGCGATCGCGCCGAGACTTAGCCTAAGCAGCGGTATGCGTGCGCTGGACGAGAGAAGGGCTCGGATGGACTCGCATGCGAGTACGGGCGCGCGGAGCGTTGCGAGTAGATCGAGGGCAGGGCCGCCGAGCACGATCGCGCCGAGCGTCGAGAGCGCGTCGAGGGCTGCGCTGAGCGTCGTCTCGAGGGGCGTTTTCTGGCTCAGAATACACGGTTTGAGATCCCCACCTTCCGCGGTTATTTCAAGCACTTAGGCGGAATTTGGCAGAGCCGTATCTCGGGAGAGAAACGCGGAAGGATGCTCCGTTCGTCGCGGCACGCATCGCGAGGGCAGGGCCGTCGAGCACGACCGCGCCGAGCGAGAGCGCCGCGAGGGCTGCGCTGTCGAGCGTGATCGCGCCGAGCACTTGGGAAGGCCGGGCAAGACCTCGAACGTGCGTGGGATGTGCCGTTCGTGGCGTCGAGCGCCACGAGAACTGCGCCGTCAAGGATGCGTCGACCGATCGGCTTGCGTGCTTATGCGTGCAAGCGACTTGCACCGCAAGCACGAGGCGCGCAAGCGCCAAGGATGCACGCTCCCCTTGCGCACCCAGCGCGCGCCGAGCGTCTCGAGCGCCGCGAGGGCTGCGCTGTTCGTCGCGTCGAGCACCGCGAGGGCTGCACCTCGCGCACGACGGCGCCGAGCGTCCTGCGCTCGCGGTTGTGTTGTCACGCATGTTCTCAATGGCGTATGTCACGCGAGACACGCCCCCGCTTGACGTGAGACAAGACTTTCGACGTGCCGAACAAGATGATGCGTGACACACGTTAAGGGTCGCTCATGCGTTGTACGCAACAGCGTTTGACAACCAAACCGGCCTACCCTAGCATCGCGCACACTCTGCACCGAGTAGCTGGCCATGGATATTGAAAAAGTTAGCGGTGTTATTTATCTGATCGCGTTTGGCATCCCTGGGTTTATCGCCCAATCCGTCTTTAATTGGGTTGTGGCAGCATCTCCCAACGACGACAAGGGCAGAATCCTTTCATCGTTTGTTACGAGCGCATGGCTGTATGCATTCGCGTCGCCCTCGATATATTACTTATTGGTGAGTGATTCCTGGAGGGGTGCACATCCAAGATTATTCGCTGCGTCAATATTCGCCCTTCTCTTCCTGTATCCGTTCATCGCAGGATACATTTCTGGCCGAGTTGCCTCATCCAAGCTCGGTCGACGTGCCCTCGCTTTTCTTGGCGTGCGTCACCCGAATCCGCGTGCCTGGGATCGAATTTTTTCGGATGGCAAGCAACGCTTTGTTTTGGCCGAGTTGACAGATGGTTCATACATCGGTGGGCTCTACTCCGGCGAGTCTTTCGCCGGAGACGATCCCTCCAATGGAGACTTGTACCTCGAGTTACAGTACAAGATAAGCAATGACGATCAGCTAAGCTTCAGCGAGCAGCCCATCGGAGGTTCGGGCGGAGTGTACATCGAGCGTCGCAATATCAAAATGTTAAGGTTTTATGAGTGCAATTACGATAGCAACTCCTTAGCAGAAGAAAGCTCAAAGAAAACTTGGCTTCGCTCCGTGTATCATTGGCTAAAGTCTCGATGGGACAGAAAATCAAAAGCAGCTACCAACCAGGCAACATTGGAGGAAGTGGATGACCGAGATAAAGAAGCAGGGAGGCTATCAGCCGCCGACACCGCAACCACCGAAAACGCGACCTTATCCGGGCGCGGGCTATCAACCCCATCAAGCTCCGAGGCCGAATCTGCCAACTCCGCCGAAGGACACGGGCGGGCGTCCTCCGTCGAACCCGAATAAAAGCCGCTGAGGAATATCGTCGAGCCCGACCTCGCCCTGGGGCCTCGCAAGTGTGCTGGAAGCTGATCGCTCTACAAAGAATCTCTTGACGCACAGCGAGCACTTGTGCAGGTGAGCATGCCCGCGACGAACCGGGGCAAGAGGTTTGCTTTCCTTGCAGGGCTTCTCGGCACAAGTGAGCCAGATACGGCGTACGTGATAGACCACGAGATTGGAGTCAAACTATGAGCGTAGTCACAGTCGAAAAAAACGAGCAAGATGCGCTGGTGTTGTGCTGGAACGACCGTGTGTCTGTGTTACTCCCTGAAGAGATTGAGAGAATAGAGGAGGGAACACCCGCCGAAGCATTGTTGGCGATTACGTCAGCAATATCGAGGACATTTACAACTGAGGAAGTAGGGGCGATTCGTAAATCCGTACGTCTAAGACCCCGCAAGTAACGAGCGGCGTACCGGCTGACGTATCCCCGCAATTCGACACTCCCCTTCTCAATCGTGATCCCCTCGCTGCCAATCTTGATCGCGTTGACCATCGCGACGAGGGTTGCGCGCCGAGCCCCGCGAGGGCAGCGCCGTCGAGCGCGACCGCGCCGAGCGGGGCGAGACGGGCGAGAGGGAGGCGCAACGCGTTCGGGCCGCTCGAGGCGCGCCTCCCTCGCCCCGAGCACCCCGTCACCTTACAACCCGCGCGCTACGCGCCTTCCGTACCCCGCGGCATATTCGTAACCGCCCGGCCAACTACATCCCCCAGCGCCGCGCCCGGCACCGGCGCTGTCCGCGCCCCGGCCGGGTCTGTCGACACTCGCGCGGCGCTCTCGCCGCCCGTCAGCCTTCCGACGTCGCCAG
>NZ_JARZHI010000156.1:0-4347 GCF_029946465.1 Polyangium sorediatum | reverse complement strand
CCTCCGCCGCGGCGCCCGTGGCCACGGCCCTCGCGGCCGGCACGACCGCGCCGGCCGCCGCGCCTGCGCCCTCGCCTGCGCGCTGGGCCGACGCCGTGCGCCTGGAGCGCTGGGACGAGGCCGAGGTGCAGCTCGACGCGTTGCCCGAGGCCGATCGGCAGCGGCCCGAGATGCGGTACGTCCGGGGGCGCGTCGCGCTCGAGCGGGGCGACGCGGCGCGCACGGTCGAGCTCTTCACGGGGCTCGAAAAGGAGCTGCCGCTGCTCGTGGACGACATCGTGCGCCGGCGCGCCGAGGCCGCGTCCGTCGCGGGGCCCTTCGCCGAAGCCGCGGCGTTTTTCGGCAAATCGAGGTCGCTCTCCGACCAGCATCGCGCCGCGCTCGCGCTGGAGAAGGACGGGCAGCTCGCCCAGGCGCGGACGACCCTCGATCGCGCGCTCGCGGGGGCCGGGCGGTCGCGCAGGAAGAGCGACGAGGCGAAGCTCCGGGCCGCCCGCGCCCGGATCGCCGAGGCGCAGGGCCTCTTGCCCATCACGATCGCCGACCTGCGCTGGCTCGCCGTGGAGGCCGCCGGTTTGCCCGAGGGCGAGGCCGGCGCGGTCGCGCTCGATCGGCTGAAGCAATCGCTCGCGCCGAAGGATCAGCTCGCCCGCGCGCTCGCGCTCGTCCGGGCGGGCCAGGCCGAAGCGGCGGTTCCGATCCTCGACGAGCTCGAAAAAAAGAAGACGGTGCCGCACCTCGACGTGCTCCACGCGCGGGCCGAGGCGAAGCTCAAGGCGCGCGATTATCCGGAGGCGGAAAAGGCGTTCCGTGTGCTCTCCACGTTGCCCGGCCCGCGCAAGGTCGAGGCGATGTATCAATCCGCGAATGCGCTCGCCCGCGGCGGACAGGCCGACGAGGCAATCAAGCGCTGGCTCGACCTCTCCTCGCGGTTCAAGAAAAATAGCTGGGCCGAGCGTTCGTTGTACCAGGCCGCGCGCTGGCTCCTGCTCCGCGGCCGTTATGACGAGGCCGCGCCGCTGTATACACGTTACCTCGCGCTCTTCCCGAAAGGCGCGTACCGCGAGGATGCCGAATACGAGCAGGCGCTCGCGCAGCTCTCGGCGTCGCAACCGAAGGTCGCGCAAAAGACGCTCAGCAGGCTCGCGAAGGCCGCGAAGAAGCCCGACGAGGCGCAAAAGCTCCGCGAGCTCGAAGGGCTCGCCGCCTTCCGCGCCGGCGACCGCGACGAGGCCGTGCGCATCTGGACCGAGGTCGCCCGTACGTTCCCGCTCTCCTTCGCCGCGCTCGCCGCCCGCTCGCGCCTGGCCGCCGCGGGCGCGCCCTTGCCGCCGTTGATCGAGCCCGCGGCGGCGCGCCCGGCGAATCCGCTCGACCTCGATTTGCCGGATCCGGCGCGGATGCTCGTTTCGATCGGGCTCGACGCCGAGGCCGAAGGGAGGCTTCTTCCCTTCGAGCGCGAGGCGGCCGCGCGGTTCGCCGGTCGCGAGGCCGAGGCGCTTTGCGGCATGTATGGCAAGCTCGCGCATGCGCGGCGTCGGTATCGGGTGGGCGTGGCGCAGGTGGGAATGCCGCAGCTCCTGCGCGCGCCGGGCGAGGCCGATCGCTGGGCCTGGGAGTGCCTTTATCCGCGGCCGTACCTCGACGAGGTGCAGAAGCTCGAAGGGGAGCACGAGGTGCCCCGCGGGCTCGTGCATTCGCTCATGCGGCAGGAGAGCGCGTTTGATCAGGAGGCGCTCTCGCCCGTGTTCGCCGTGGGCCTTTTGCAGCTCATGCCGAAGACGGCGGAGAAGGCCGCGGCCGAGGTCGGCATGAGCTTCGATCCGTCGCGGCTCAAGAGCCCACACGTGAATCTCCGGCTCGGCTCGTATTACATCGGCAAGTTGCTGAAGACGTTCCGGAAGACCCCGGTCCTCGCCGTGGCCGCCTACAACGCGGGGCCGAAGGCCGTGGGGCAATGGATGCGGCCGGGCGTGGACGCGGAGGCGGATCTCTGGGTCGCGCGGATTCCCTACGACGAGACGCGCAATTACGTGGCGCGCGTGCTCGGGAACCTGGCGCGATATCAATGGATGGAAGGCGGCGACGCGGCCGTGGCGCCGCTCGCGCTGGAGGTGCCGGTCGACGTCGAGGTGCCGCCGGACGCTTATTGAGGGGGCAGGGGAGGCGGGGAGGGGGCTCGATCGAGGCGAGCCCCCCTCGGGTTCACGTCACGGGCAGGCCATGACGTTGTTTGCCGCGCCGGGCGTGGGCTGCCCGACCTTGAACTTGTCGCCATTCTTGCGGCCGTCGCCGCAGCGCTGGATCGATTGCGTCTCCTGCACGCCGCCCGAGCCTTCGCTCACCTGCGTGCGGCCCGGCGTGCCCGCGGGCCCGATGAGGACGTCGAGCAGGCCGGCGTCGGCCGTTTGCCCCGTGGAATAGACGAGCACGTCGATGAGGCCGTTCGCCTTGACCGCCGTGCCCGTGGGGAACGACGCCGGAGCGGCCTGGTAAATCGCCACCGCGTCCTGGCCATTCTGGATCACGTTGACCGCGCTGAAGGCGATGGTCGGCGCGGGCGTCATCCCCGGGCTGCCGACGAGCAGCATGCCATTGGCATCCGTCGTGCCGGAGAGCGCCGTCACGGGCGCGTACGAGACATCGCCGTTGCCATTGAAGAGGACGAGCGTGTAGCCCGCGAGGCTCACGTTCGGCACGCCCGTCGTGATCTCGACGAACTCCGCGGTGTCCGTGCTCATCTGGTCCGAGTCGAGCTCGTTGATGAGCAGGTGAATCACCGTCATCTGGAACGGCGCCGTGTCGCCGCTCGGCGTGGTGACGACGAGGTCCTGCAGCGCGATCGGCGTCGTGTCGGGCACGTTCGTGATCGTGATCTGCGTGTTGTTGTCGACCGTGAACGTCTGATCGACGCCGCCGATCTTGACCACCGTCGCGCCCGTGAAGCCATTGCCGGTGACGACGAGCTTGCCGCCGTGCGCGAGGACCGGGTAATCGACCGACGTGACCTTCTGGGCGACACACGCCATGTTGCCCGCGCAATCCGGATCGGCGCAGTCGACGAGGCCGTCGCAATCGTCGTCGACGAGGTCGGCGCAGGCCATTTCCATCGTCATGCCGCTCGGGCAGGCGCACGTCATCGACGCGGCTTCGCAGACGAGGCCGTTCGCCCCGCACGACTTGCCCGCGCAATCCGTGTCGGCGCAGTCGATCGCCATGTCTGCGTCGTCGTCGGTGCCGTTGCTGCAGTTCTCTTGCGGCAGACACGCGGGATCGGCGGCGCAGTCGGGATCGGCGCAATCGACCATCATGTCGCCGTCGTCGTCCTTCATGTTGCCGCAGTTCTCGACACACTGAGGCGCCATCGCGCAATCGGGGTCGGCGCAGTCGATGAGGTTGTCGGCGTCCTCGTCGAGCATCGCGGTGTCGCAGACTTCGGGCGTCGCCACGTTCGCCGCGCCCGGCGTGATCTGCGTGGTCGCGCGCCAGTCGACGCTGTCGTCGCTCGTGTCCTGCCCGTTCGGATAACGGATCATCGAGCGGATCGGCGAGGCCGCGGCCTGGTTGTCGGACGCGGTCGTCGCCGTGCCCGAGACCAAGGAGAACGTCTGGCCGCCGAGCATCACAGCCGTGATCTGGCCGTCGGGCGTGCCGTTCTCGTACGAGAGCCCGTCGAGCAGCGTCTTCGACTTCGTATCGAAGAGCGCGATCCCGTCCGGCGCGCCGTTCTGGATGTTGTCCATCGGGTTCGGGAGCGACACGACGATCGCGGCCGGATCGATGTTCGTCACGCCCGTCGACGCGACGACGACATACCCGCCGGCCGCGAGCAACCCGGAGAGCTTGCTCGGGGTGCCGTAGGTGACGTCCGCGCCGCCGGGGCCCGTGCCATTGACGAGGATGACCTCGACGCCGTCGAGCATGACGTCGCCGCCGGCATTGTAGATCTCGATGAACTCGGCCGTGTCGGCGCTGGCCTGGTCGTAATCGACCTCGTTGATGACGAGCTTGCCGCACACGGGCGCCATCGCGCAGTCGGCGTCGGCGCAGTCGATGTCGCCGTCGTTGTCCTCGTCCGCGCCGCCCGTGCAAGCCTCGGCACACGCCGCCGCGCAGTCGGCGTCGGAGCAGTCGACGTCGCCGTCGCCGTCGTCATCCATCCTGTTGTTGCAGATCTCGGTCGGAGGATTGCCGCCGCCGGAGCCGCCCATACCGCCGGATCCGCCCATGCCGCCGCCGCCCATCCCCCCGACGCCGCCGGTGCCGCCCATGCCGCCGCCGCCCATGCCGCCGGTGCCGCCCATGCCGCCGCCGCCGCCGCCGCCGTCGCCGCCCATGCCGCCGACG
>NZ_JARZHI010000155.1:0-4597 GCF_029946465.1 Polyangium sorediatum | reverse complement strand
CTGGCAGAGACGAACCGCCTCTGCCTTGAACTCCGCGCTGAACGACCTCCGCTTCCGCCTCGCCATGGAACTCTCCTAGCGCATCTCCGCGCCTTTGGGTTTGTCCACGGATCCGGGGGAGGATCAGATGACGTCACGGGACCGGTACGCCTGCGTTCGTGCCACCCATGCACACCTACTCGTCCGCTCAGGTGTCGTGTGAGGCATCATCCACGCTGCCAGAATCGACCGGACCCGTCGTTACCTTCTCCCTCGTGGCAGACTTATAGCCAGCGTGACCAGCCTCGCCCACGTCTCCACCGATCCCCCCTCCGGCTCCCGCCTACGCTTCGCCGTGCTCGCGGCGCTGCGTCCCGTCATCTTCGCATGGACGGGCCGCTGGGTGAGTTCCCCGGCCGATCGTGACGACATCACGCACGAAGTCATATGGAGGGCTGCGACAAGTCGCACGGGCGCGGACGTCCCAGACGACGAGCTGCGCCCGTGGTTGTTCGTCATCACGGCGCGGATGGCCTGCAAGTACCTGCGTCGCGAGCAGCGCCACGCATCGCGCGGGGAGGTCCCCGCCGAGGATATCGTGTCCCCCAACGTCTCGCCCGAGGTAGCGGCCGAGCGCGCGGAGTTCCTTCGGTTCCTACAGGACGAACTCGCCAAGCTGACCCCTCGACAACGCGCCGCTTTCATTGGTTACGACGTCGAAGAAAAGTCACACGAGACGATCGCTCGATCGCTTGGCATTTCGACGGCATCCGCGAAAAATGCAGCCTTTCAAGCGCGCATGCGGCTCTACGCGGCGCTGTGCGAGCGCGACCGCGACCGGCGCGGCGTCCTTCCGCTCCTGCTTTTCTTCCTTTCCGGCCGTTGGTGGCGAGGCTCGCCGGGCGGGGAATTATCCGAGGGCTCGTCCCAGGGTCGGCTCCTCCCTCGGCTCCCGTGGTCGCCGGACAAGATCGCCGGGAAGGTTTGGGCGCCATTGGTGGGCATGCTCGTCGGAGCGGCGGCCACTGCGGCGTGGCTCCTGCCGTCGGACGATGCGCCGCGCGTTCGACACCTTCACCTCGCGCCGTACGTGCTGGTCCTCTTCCGCGACCAGGTACAAGAGCCCGTCGCCTACGTCGAGCCCCCTGCGCCCGCCCCTGCTCCGGACCCGGATCCGGCTCCCGTCCGCCGTGCTCCTCCGGCCCCCGCACCTTCGCCGACCTTGACGCCCGAGGCAGAAGAGGCGCTCGACAGGCTTTTCCGCGGGGTGAAGACCTACGACCCCAAAGAGGGGCAATAACCAAGAGTTCCGCGCGTTATCGTCTCGGGGTTCGTCCTTCACGAACCCCTTGCTGCTTTTGCTCGGTTTGTCTAGAGTTTCGTCATGCGGACGGGCTGCCTCGCGATCGTCGCGTTCCTCGGGGTCCTCGGGCTTGCTGCGCCCTTGTGGGCGGACGACGCGTCCCCGGTTCACGAGCTGGATCCCGAGGCGATCCGAGCCGCCGCGGAGGAAGCCCGGTTCGGGGAGTACGTGCAGCGGGGCGACCGGGCGCGGGCCTCTGGACGGATGGCGGATGCCGTGCTCGCCTATTCGGAGGCATTGAACATCCGGCCGGATCCGTTAATCGCGGGCCGGCTCGGGGTCGTGCTCGTCAAGCTGGGAAAGCCTGCGCGGGCGGCCCATCTGCTTCATGACGCCGTCAACCGTGATTGGCGTGCGAGTCCGGCAGAGCGGGAGCAGTTCAAGACCGCGTACGACACGGCGCGGGCTCTGGTCTGCATGCTGGACGTCACGATCTCGCATGCGCCGGAACGGACCACGCTCGACGGCGAACCGATCAATCCGAAGCATCGCACGGGATTCTTTACATTCGCCATGCCGGGCGAGCACGAGATCCGCGCGAGCCTGACAGGGTATCGGGACGGGCGCGCCATTTTCACGGCGTGCAAGGGCGGGAGCATGGACGTCCCTGTCACGCTTACGCCGCTCCCCTCGGATCCATCGATCGAGCTTACGCCAGCCCCCAAGGCTCTCCCGGAAGCAGCCGCAATCCCAGTGCCCCGTGGTCTCCCCGAGGTGCGCATGGAGCCGCTTGGGGATCCGCGTCGCGGCATTGCTGGGGCGTTAGCAGTCGTGGACGGGAAGCCCTTGCCAAAGCAGGAGGATCCGTATGGGTATGATGATGCCCCGGGCGGGGACGGTCAGAAGTCGGGGGTGAGGGGTTCGATCGGCGCGGGGCCGGTCATGGTGCTAGGGGTGGCGTCGTGGGCCCCGGCGTTCGGGGCAACGCTCCTCGGTTCGGTTCGCTTTCGGTCGATTTCACTAGGCGGCGAGATCCGAGGCGCGTGGTTGCCATTCGAGGTGGGTGGCGAGCCGATTACGGCGATGACGGCGGGAGGCATTCTCACTGCATGCGCACACTGGCGTTGGCTGCTTGGCTGCGCTCTGGGGCACCTTGGTGTTGTTCGCGTATCGGCGGCATCTGATAGCTTCCAGACTTCGGAATTTTTACGGCTAAAGCTGGGAGGCGGTGTACGCATGGGGGCCGAGATGCCGATATCTGGTCCTGTGTCCGTTGCGCTAACTGGGGACATCATCGGCCTTACGAGTGGGACGCGCGTGGCGGTTGGCTCGCGTCTGGTTGTTGACCAGTCGCCCGTAATGATTGGCGTGAACCTTAGCGGCAATTGGCGTTTTTAGCTGACGAGGCACAATGAAACCGGCATTCAGCAAGCACCGGGTTGTTCAGAGTGTAGTCTGCCTGTTCTCGTTGCTACCGGCATGGGTGGCAATGGAGGGATGTGGTAACCCGGGAGAAATAGATATATTCGAGTGCAATCCCGACGCGTATTTTCCAAGTCCATCATGCCCGCCTGATGCGGGATCCGATGCCGACGCCGGCCCGGACGCCGATCCACAAGCCGCATGCGAGGCGCAAGGCGGGGAATGTGTCGAGATCCCCGACGATTCCGAGACCCCGGCAGGCTTCTGGAGCCACGTTCCGTGGCCCATCTGGATAGGCCCTGCTGCGGACATGCCGAAGGGGTGCCCCTTCGTGGGGGGCGAGCAGTTCAAGCTCTACGCCGGCCTCACGGCGCCCCCCATGCAGTGCGACCCCTGCGAGTGCCAGAAAGCCACGGGGCAATGCAGCGGCGTCCCGGGAGAGATCACGATCGGGGCGGGCATGTGCGGCGCGGTGGGGGCGCCGTCGCTCCCTTTTGACGGTCCGGGGGGGTGGGATGGGACCTGCACGAACGCGAACGCGCTACCCGCGGGAGCGCAGTGCCCCCCGGGGAGTGGCGTCCCATGCGCGCAGTCGATCACGTTCTCGGCGCTTCCGCCTCCGGTCAACGAGAAGTGCGACGTCAAACCATCGCCCATCATCAAGGCCGGAGGGACAAAGATTACGCAATGGGAGACGGGCGCGCTCGCCTGCCGGTCGAGCCTCGACACGTCGCTCTGTGGCTCGGGGGATAAGCTCTGCGTTCCGAAGGTGCTCTACCCTTACCGTCAATGCATCTGGCAGAAGGGGAAGCATGCGAAATGCCCCAAGCCCTACAATTGGGAGCTTCCCCGGACCATGTACCCGTTTCAGCCGAAGGATTCGCGCGAATGCACGGCATGCACGTGCGGCGCGCCGCAAGGGGGCGCGTGCGTGGCGTCGCTGCGGCTGTTCGATGACGCGGCGTGCTCGGCACAGTTCTACGAGCAGCCCGTGTCATCTGTCGTGGGGGACTGCGATCTCATCTTCCCCGTGGGCCGCGCGATGGGCGGAAAGTCGGTCACCGATCACGCGTACGTCGCGGGGACGTGCGAGGCCGGCGGGGGGGAGCCCATCGGGGAGGCGGTCGAAGACGACGAGAACGCAGTGACGGTGTGTTGTCGACAATCGTACATGTTCGATGAGTAGGCACGTCGATGGCGGCAGGTTGTGTCGCGGCGATTCTTGGGCTCGTCGGTGGGCTGCGCCGTCGAGCACGACCACCCCGAGCGTCGAGAGCCCCCGGAGCGCTACGCCGTCGAGCGCGACCGCGCCGAACGCCCCGAGGGCTGCGCCGAGCGTCCCGCAAGGCTTCCGCCCGTAACCGGAGGGACCATGCAAATCCTGTTTAAGATCACGCTGTTAGTCCTCGCCCTAGCCTCAAAAACGGTACACAAACAGATTTCGCTTGCCGCTCCCGCTCCCGCTCCCGCCTCCGCTCCCGCTCCCGCCCCCGCCTCCGCCTCCGCCTCCGCCTCCGCCTCCGCCTCCGCCTCCGTCCTTGACGCCAGCGTCCGCCAGGCCGTACCCTCCCTCGCAAACCTACCACCCAGCGGCATCTCACCGTGGTCAGAGAGGATTCACGACATGCGAACCCCCGACGTGAATGCATCGAGCGAGGTCTACGAAAAGCACACCGACCATTTCCGCGGTGCGGCGGAGGGGTGGGCCGATGCGGAGACGCTCACGGCGGCGCAACGCGCGGCCATTGTCGAGGCGGACGCCATCGTCACGGCGGCCGCGGATGGGCTGGGCAGCGCTGTCGTGATGGAGCGAGCCGCGCGCAGGGCCGCGACGAAGCTCCGCGCGCAGTTCGGCATTCGGGACGTCATCCTCGACCTGCGCATCATGGGCGT
>NZ_JARZHI010000154.1:0-6278 GCF_029946465.1 Polyangium sorediatum | reverse complement strand
CCCCTCTAAATGTCGTCAGAGGGGGCGAATGTACCGATGGGAGATGGGACCAATGCTCAGGGCCGTGCCTGGTCCGGGGTCGAGGGGGCGGACAGCCCCCCGCGGGGTCCGGGGCAGCGCCCCGGCGGTGCGACGCCACGATGATGGCGGTGTGACGATCCTGTGCTGCCGCCCGGCGCGGAACGGAGCACGCGCTAAAGAGCGCGATGCTCTTCCCAACGAACCGTTCTTCTTGGCTTCCCCTCGTTGCGCTTTTGCTTGCGTGTAGCGGGGATGACCCCGCGACGCCTGCGCCTCCTCCTGCACCACCTGCGCTCGACGCCCGGGTCGACGACTGCTTGCGCATCAATGCTTGTGAGGCGGAGGGCGGCGAGCCGCTCGGCATGCAGGCCTGCCTCGGCCATGTGCTCGACGTGCCCTGGAACTGGGCGGCCACGGGCCAGCTCCGCTTTGAGATCGCGAGCATGGAATGCAAGCTCGCTGCGAAGGATTGCGCTGGTGTCCGCGCTTGCACGCCGCCCAAGGACACCTTCTCGGCTGCGTGTGCGGCGAACCCTGCCGATGGCATTTGTGAGGGCCAGACGTGGGTGCTCTGCGATCCTGAGGGCAAGCCGACGGCTGCGATGGACTGCGCGGCTGCGGGGCTCTCCTGCAACAAGGGCCACTGGGCTGGCTGCGGCGCCGAGCCCTGCACGTTCGGCACGACGAAGACGACCTGCGCTGCGGAGGATCCCGACGTGCTCGTCCAATGCGGCGCGGATGGGTTTCTCCAGCGGATCGATTGCCGCACGCAGTACAACATGGTGCACATCAACGGGCAGGAGAAGGAGGAGCGGATCACGATCGCCGGGGAGACCTGCGGCTTCGATCCGCAACGCAACGACATCGGCTGCATCGGAAAGGGCGAGGATTGCAGCTTCTTCTCGCAGGCGTGCAACGGCGACGTGCTGGAGACGTGCGCGGGCGGCAAGATCGGCCGTCGTGATTGCGCTGCGCTGGATCCCGAGGGCCAGGGCTGCGGATTTGTGCAGAGCGGCGCGTTTGCCGGGGGCGCGGCGTGCGGGTTCGTCGCGCCGAGCTGCGATCTCGGGGCGGCTGAGGCGTGCGAGGGCAGCACGGTCGCGTTCTGCAACCTCGGGACGCCCGCGAAGGTCGACTGCAAGGCGCAGGGCTTCAGCGGGTGTGCGACGGCGACGCTCGGCGGCAGGACCGTCGCGTACTGCGCGCCCTAGAGCATCGAACGGTTCGATGCTCTGCGAGATCGCGAAGCGAGCTCGCCTCGGGGGGTGAATCGACCGGGCTTTGCCCGGGCGAGAGGGGGACGCGAGGCGTCCCCCTCGGGACGAAAGAAGCCTAGAACATCGAGCGGTTCTTGAACCGCTCGATGTTCTAGGGCGTCTCGTCCGTCTCGTCCGCCGTCGCGGACGCGTCGACCTCGGGCTCCAGCGCGATCGCAGGCTCCGCGGGCGCGGGCATCCCGCCTGCCGCGGGGCGCATGTCTGCGCCGCGCACCGCGCCTTCCGCGATGTTTCTCTCGCCCCCCGTGGTGAAGGCCATGATGAGCGCGACGACGATGAACACGGCCGTCGTCGCGCTCGCCAAGAACGCCACCGGCTTCGCGCCGCGCGGCGCGGAGGCCGGCGCGTAGTCCCAGGGCGCCATGCTGTTTCCGAGGGGCTCGCCGGCGCTCGGCACGCGAAAGCTCGGGAGCGACGTGCGCACCGAGGGCGGCGGGGGCGCGGGGAAGCTCGGCAGCCGCGGCGGGGCGAGCGCGGTCGCCTCGTCGATCGTCTCCTCGAGGTTCATCGCGCCGAGCACCCCGGCCGGGTCGGGCGGGGGCGCGGGCTCCGTGGGTTGCGAGCCCTGAGGCGGCCGCCCGCAGTTCATTTCACGGGCTTTGCGGAGATCGGTGCTCCCCATCGGGACGGTGCCGCCGCCCGCGCACGAGAACTCGGGATCCCGGGGCATGTCGGCGGGCGGTTCGGCCGACGTGGCGGCGAGCGCCTTCGGTTCGGCGGCCTCGGCCCGCTTCTTGAGGAACGGATCCGACACGTTCCTTCGCCCCTTCGCCCGCGCGGCGCGGCGGCCTGTGTCCTTGCCGATGCAGCCGAGCAGAATGGCGTCGATGTTCTTGGGGATCGGGCGCGAGCTGTTCGAGCCCCTCGTCGACGAGCGCGGATCGTCGACGAGCGAGACGCGCTCGTCCTCGGGCCAGCCTTCGCGGCGCTCGCTGTAGGGCGAGAGCGCGGCCTTGAGGTCGAGGGCGCGCGGGAAGCGCGAGTCGACGTCCTTGCAGAGGCACCGCATGATGACGGCTTCGAGCCCGGACGGGATCCCGCCCTGGAGCGACGACGGGAGCGGCGCCATCTCGCTGCCGAGGACGGCCATGCAGATCTCGGGCGTCGTGGCTCGCTGGAAGGGGGCGCGCCCGGTGACGAGCTTGTAGAGGATGGCGCCGAGGGCCCAGATGTCGGCCCGCGCGTCGACTTCGCGGGCCGCGCGCATCTGCTCGGGCGCCATGTAGAGCGGCGAGCCCATGATGTCGCCGTTGCTCGTCATCTCCAGCTCGGCCGACTCGCCCTCCTCGGGCACGTGCTTGGAGACGCCGAAGTCGAGGACCTTGATGCAGGGCGAGCCGTCCTCGCGGTGCGTGAGGAACAGGTTCGCCGGCTTGAGATCACGGTGGACGATCCCGCGCCCGTGGGCCTCGGCGAGGGCGTCGCAGGCCTGCATGACGTAGAGGACGGCTTCGTGAACGGGCAGCGTGCCTCGTTTTTTGAGCAGCGCCGAGAGGTCGTCGCCGTGGAGCAGCTCCATGACCATGAACGGGGCGCCCGTGGGCAGCCGGCCGATGTCGTAGACCTGGGCGACGTGCTCGCTCCGGAGCTTCACGACGACGCGCGCCTCGCGCAGGAAACGCTCGATGATCTGCGGGTGCGTGAGATCCGCGCGGACCAGCTTGATGGCCCGCTCGTCCCGGAGCTCGAGGTGCGTGACGGCGACGACGACGCCCATGCCGCCCATGCCGAGGGTACGCTCGACGCGATACTTCCCGGCGAGGATCTCGCCCACCGCGACCTGGCTCTGGACAGCTTCGTTTCCCATATCGCGCCCTTCGCATGCTACGAAGGCCGCCCAGGCGGGCCAACAAACTGAGCGTTCGGGGCAGGAATCCCGCTCTGGGCGTGCACGCTGCGGGGCTCATCCTTTCACCGTCGCAATCGGCGCGAGCCGCACGACACGCCGCGCCACCGAGGCCTCCTCCACCGATCGCACGACCGGCGTGATGGCCTTGTACGCGTACGGCGCCTCCTCCTTCATCCGGCGGTGGTACTTCTCCAGGATGTCACGCCGCCCGCGCAAGGACGGCGCGTCAGGGTCGATCGGGGTCACCACGTCGAGCTTCCCCGTCGATTCCCGGTAGACCGCGTCACTCACGTGGCTCGCCTGCCCCCGCGTGAGGCTGCGGCCGGCGCCGTGGCAGGCGCTCGCGAGCAGCGCCTCGTTCCCGAGCCCCGCGAGCACCCAGCTCGCGTCACCCATCGAGCCCGGAATGATCACCGGATGCCCGGTGTACTGGAAGGGGCTGGTGAAAGGATCGGGCCCCGGCGCGGGCGTGGCGCCTTTGCGATGGAGGAAGCGCCCCGTCTTGCCCTCCGGCTCCCAGATGAGGTTGTGCGGCGCATCGTAGACGAGCCGCGTCTCCACCGTTCGCCCGAGGACCTCGCTCATCGCGCGCGCGGCCATCAGCACGAGGAAGAGCCGGTTTCCAAAGGCGAAGTTCGCCGCGTTGCGCATGGCGGACAGGTACGCGGCCGCCTCGGCGGCGAGCGGCCCCCACGTCGGCATCACGTAAAAGCCGTGCGCCGGGTGGGGCAGGCCTTTCGGGTAGAGCTCGTGGGCGCGGGCCATGAAATGGCCGCCCACCACGTGCCCGAGCCCGACGGAGCCCGAATGCGCCATGATCGTCACGGCCCCGCGGGCGAGGCCGAACGCGTGCGCGGCGTGGCCGTCCACGATCTCGTCGACGCGCTGCAACTCGACGAAATGGTTGCCGCCGCCGACGGAGCCGATCTGGATGTCTCGGCCGTCGCTCTTGCCCGAGGCGCGGATGAAGCTCGCGAACGCGAACGTGTCCGCGGTGGGCAGGGCGCCGTTGAAATGGACCCGCTCGAGATCACGGAGCTCTCGGGTGGGGTCGTAATACCGCCAGATCCCCGTGCCTTGGTTGTCGGCTGCGGTCTCGGCGAGCCCCCAGAGCCCGTCCCGGAGGAGCGCCTCGCGCTGGCGGGGGGACATGGGGATGTTGCGCTGGCCCTGGAAGAAGATGGCCCGCAGGCGCTTCTTCAAGGCGGCCATGTGCGGCAGGAGCTCGTCCTGGGTCACGTCCGTGACCACGAGCCGCATGCCGCAGCAGACGTCATTGCCGACGGCGCGCGGGACGACGAACCCCCGTGCGTCGGCCACGGTGCCCACGGGGATGCCGGATCCTTTGTGGAAATCCGGCGTGAGCACGACGGCCGCGAGGCGGCCTGGCCCCTCCCCCCAGAAGGGCGTGATGCGGCCTTTGCGCTCCTCTTCCCAGAGGGAGAGGAGCGTGTCCTGGAGCGAGACGAATTCGAGGAGCTCCGCGATACCCTCTGCCTCGACGGAGACATCGGGCCGCGCGATGAGCTTGATCGGAACACCAAAACGACTTTCGATGCGGGCGAGCGCGTTGTCTTCCCGGCGCACGACCGCATCAAGGCGAAGATTGCCCATGGCTGCTTTCCCGGGCGCCTGCACGTTTTGCCGTACGGGCGCCTTGTGAACGAACGAACCCTATCGCGCAGGTCGCACGTCGCCGCGGCGCCGAGCCCGGGAGCGCATCCTCCTTCAGAGGACGCACGTCTCCTCACGCTCGCACGCCGGCGATCTGTCGCCGACCCACGATCCTTCCCCGGTTCGTTATTTGAACTCCGAAGCGCGCCCGAGGAAAGCGCACTTCGCAGCAGCCACAGCCACGATATGCGAGCGCTCTTTCTTTGTCAAGGCAGAGCTCGCGTGCATTTCGCCGCAGGCATATCGAATGCACGCCGTCCCCCGGGCGCGCAGCGATGCGCAGGCCGGGTGCACCCTGTGTGCACGGTGGAGGACGAGATGGTGCGCGACGACGAAACGAACAATCCTCTCACGCAGGGGAAAGGCCGCACGGACGAGGTCGATCAATCGAAGGGAATTTACCCGTTCGGCACGCCCCACCCGCCCGACGCGGAGATGCGCCCGCCTGGTTCGCTCGGCGGCGGCTCTTATGAAGAGTCGGGCCGCGGGGGCGTGGGCTTCTCCTCGGAGCGATCGACCGCGGGGAGTGGGGCCGCCGGAGCGGCGAGCGCGAAGCAGAACGCGGAGCAGGGGCTCGGGGCGGCGGACGAGGCCGCGGAGCGCGCCCCCGAGCCGGCGCCCAAGGGCGCGCTGCCGCAACATGAAGAGAGCAAGCCACGTCGTTCCGGATCGTCGGGCGGTTGACGCTCCGATGGAGGCGGTTAGGTTGACCCCTCGTTGGAGATGGTGAGGTCCCTGGGCCCACAGGATGTGAAATATTCTCGGCCCTCGGACGATCGATTGTTGACAAGGCGAACGACGCGGCTTAAAGAGCCGCCCCTCGCCGAGAGACACAGGGCGCCGCAAGGCGTCGTCGCTCGGTGGGGTCCCCGGACCCGAGAATGAAAATTCTCAGTCCTCGGATGAAGGGTGTTGACAAGGCGAACGACGCGGCTTAAAGAGCCGCCCCTCGCCGAGAGACACAAGGCGCCGCAAGGCGCTGTCCTCGGAGAGGTCGCCGGGTCCAGAGAATGTGAAAATGTTCTCGACCCTCCGATGAAAAAAGTTGTTGACAAGGCGAACGACGCGGATTAAAAGGCCGCCCCTCGCTGAGAGACAAAGGGTGCCGCAAGGCGCCGTCCTCGGCGGGCCTCTGAGCCTGATGGATCTTGAAAGAGATCATTCCTGCTCGAGGCCGTCTCGTAGAGAGTCCGCATCTGCGGATCTGCGGGATGATGGTTGAGATCGCCGACGATGGCGTACCTTCGGGTACGATTATCGTGCGAACGAGGTGAGCTTTGCAAAGCCCCTCGACTCGGTCCTTGAAAACTGGATTGTACGCAACACGCATTAACGTGTGGTGACGTGGCCCTCGCCTCGTACCTGCGCAAGCACGGTCGAGGCAACACGTCATGCCAATAAGGCATGAGCCGTCACCCGGTCTTTAGCCGGACCGAGGTGACCTCCAGCAAGTTTAA
>NZ_JARZHI010000153.1:0-6752 GCF_029946465.1 Polyangium sorediatum | reverse complement strand
AGGCGGCGCGGGCGGGAGCGGTGGCGCAGGCGGCGCGGGCGGGAGCGGTGGCGCAGGCGGCGCGGGCGGGAGCGGTGGCGCAGGCGGCGCGGGCGGGAGCGGTGGCGCAGGCGGCTCCGGCGGCTCGGGTGGAATGGGCGGTTTTGGCGGTTCTGGCGGCTCCGGCGGAATGGCCGGCTCCGGCGGAATGGCCGGCTCAGGTGGGATGACGGCTACGACGGGCGCCGGGGGGAACGACGAGCCCCGTGTCGTGGCCGTGGGCGGTGGTTGCACCTGCCAAGCGGCAGGCCAGGGCGCGACGCCGCTCGCCCCGCTGGCCGGCGCGGTCGTCGCATGGCTCGGCGCAGCGGGACGGCGGGCCGGGGCGCGTCGGCGACGGACGATGGAGTGACGAGTTGCAACTTTGCTCGCTTCAGGCTCGAAGGACCCTACCCGGCCCCGTCGCCGCCCCGAAACACCTGCCCATGCGCCTGCGCAAACGCCTCGAACGAGCGCGGCGCGCGCCCCGTGACGCGGAGGACCGTCTCCGTGACGCGATCCTCCGCGCCTGCCCGGATGGCCGCGTCGAGCCCGACGAGCAGCGCGGCGTACCGCTCCGGGATGCCCGCAGCCATCAGCCGGCGCCGGGCCTCGTCGTCGTCCACGTGCACGTGCCGCATGGGCCTGCCGGACACGCGCCCGAGGATCGCCGCCACCTGCGCATAATCGAGCGCCTCGGGCCCCGTGATCACGTGCGCCGTATCGTGCGACGCCTCGTCCACGAGCGCGCGCACCGCGACCTCCGCGATATCGTCCGCGTCCACGAATCCCACGCGCCCCGCGCCCGTCGAGGTCACCACCTTCCCCTCGCCGATCAGGCTCGCCGCGTGCGGGTGTTTTGGATCCACGAAGTTCTGCATGAACCACGAGGGCTTCAAGATCGCAAAACCCGGCGCCCGCTCCCGCAGGAATCGATCCACCATGCCGAGCCCCGGAGCGCCCTCGGGAATCGCAGACGAACTCAGAAGCACGAACCGCCCAACCCCATTCGCGAGCGCGCGTTCAAGAAAGGGCACCATGAGCGGCGACGGGTCCTCGACGTTCCCCGGCGCGACCAGGTACACCCGATCCACACCCGAGAGCGCGGGCCCGTGCGTCGCGGGGTCGGCCCAGTCGAACGCCACGTGATCGCCGCCGGTCCCAGGGGCCCCGCGGCTCGCCACGCGCACGGAAACCCCAAGCTCGCCGAGTCGCGTGGCAATCCGACGACCCGTGTTGCCGGTCCCGCCCGTGATCAAGACGCGGCCGCTCACGGCGCCCCCACGGCGCTCCGCACGGCGTCCGTCCCGCCAAATGCTTCGAGCGCGAGCCCGACGTTCCAGTATTCGCGGTAATGGACGATCTTCCCCGCCCTCGTCCGCAACACCATGACGTAGTCCTGCTCGTACCGCTTGCCGGTGGCCGGGATCTGCGCCGTGCCGTGCACCTCGGCCAGGGCCACGTCGGGGTCCGTCGTGACATACCGGCGCACGTCGGAGAACGTGAGGCCCACGAAGGTCTGCGGCGTGGGGCGGAAATACGTATCGATCGCGGCCTTGCCTTCGAGGCGCGCCGGCAGCCCGGGCGGGGCGTACGGGAACTCGACCACGGCGTCGTCCGCGAAGAGCTCGATCCAGCGCTGGATGTCCTTGGAAATGAGCGCGAGGTGCTCGTCGAGGGCCTGCGCGGCGTTGGGATGTCCGGTGCTCGTCATGGGAGACCTCTTTCGTTCGAGGGATGCCCGGAAGGTAAGCGCGAGGGGCTTTGCCGCGCGTCCGGATCACACGCCCGCGCGTCCAGCCGTGACGTTGCGGGCCCTCCACGCTAGACTCGCCGCATGCCCCCGGCCTTCGACGAGCTGGCCCGCACGCTCCGCCTGCAAGGCACCGAGGTGCAGCAGGCCGATCTTGGCGCGCGCTGGGGAAAGCAGATCCCCTCGCAAGGCAAGGCGCGCGTCTACGCCGCCCTGCGCGGGGGCGGCTGGGTCGGGCAAAAGGACCAGCGGATCGCGCTCCAGCAAGGCGAGATCGTCTTCTTGCCCCGCGGCGACGCGCATTCGGTCCGCGACAAGCCCACGACGCCGGTCGTCGGCTTTGCCGACCCTTATTGCAAGGCCCTCCGGCCCTCGGGGCCGAACGCGATACGCACCGAGGCGCCCCCCGAGACCCGCCTCGTCATCGTCGATTTGCGCTTCGACGCCGCGGGCGCGCCGTGGCTCTCGCTCCTGCCTTCGCTCGTGCACCTGCAAGGCTCGCATCCGGGGCTCGCCCGGTGGCTCGGCGAGACCTTGCACCTGCTCGCCGAGGCGCCCGATCTCTCGCCTCCGCTGCGGGATGGAATCGTGGAGGCGTTCGGGCACACGCTCTTTGCTTGTGCGCTCCGCACGCTGGCCTCGCCGCTGCCGGGCCGCGAGGCATTGCAGGACGAGCCCATCGCGGCCGCGCTCGCCGAGGTGCGGGCCGCGCCCGAGCAGAGCTTTGAGCTCGGCGAGCTCGCGCGGCGGGTCGGGCTCTCGCGCTCGGCCTTCGCGGCGCGCGCCACGGCCCTGCTCGGCGAGCCGCTCGGCAGCTACGTGCGCCGCCTGCGCCTCGACCGCGCGGCCGCGCTGCTCGCCGGGACGGCGCTGCCGATCAAGGTGATCGCGGCGCGCGTCGGTTACGACAGCGAGGCGGCCTTCACGCGGGCATTTACGCGCGCTCACGGCAAAGGGCCGCGGGATCATCGGCTCGCGCACGCGGCAGGGCGCGCAGGGGCGGATTCGTTCGGCCCGGGGCAGAGCGACGCGGCTTCGTTCGCCGATCCGTAGGGCCCTCTGCGGCTTTACGTCGCCCCTCGGGGGCACGAGACCTGGGGCATGCACGCGCCCTTCCACCGGCTCCGTCGGAATGTCCCCGTCATCGCCGCGCTGAGCCTCACGCTCCCGACGTGCACGTCCGAGGCGCCGCCGGGCGAATCCACAGCGTCTCTGCTTCGCCCGCAGATCGAGGAGGCGCTCGTCTTCGCCGAAGCGCGGACGCGCGCCACGATCGACGAGCTCAGGGCCGCGGATCCCGCCTCGTTGGCCTCCCTTTTCCCGGTCGCGACGAAACCTTCGCCGCCCGACCTCGGGCGCTGGGAGCAGAAGCCCGTGGAGGATTGGCGCAGCGGTTTTTTCCCGGGCGTGGTGTGGGAGCTTTATCGGCACGGGCGTGCCCCGCAGATGCGAGAAGTCGCGCTCGCGTGGACGGCAGCCCTGACGGCGCTCGAGAATACCCCGATCGACCATGATCTCGGGTTTCGTTTCCTCCCGACGTTCGGCGAGGCGCTCTCCGCATTGCGCGAGAGCGACGACCCGGGCGGCGCTTGGCGGAGACGCGCGCGGGCCGCGATCCAGCGGAGCGCGTTCGCGCTGGATCAGCTCTTCGATGCGGGCGCCGCTCCGGTCGGCGCCTACCGCGCGTTTCCGCTCTCGAACGATTACGTCGCGCCTTATCCCGTGTACATCGACAGCATGATGAACGTCGCGCTGCCCTTGCTCGCCTGGGACCTCGAAGGGCGTCCCACGTCCGGGCCCGTGCGCGTCCTCTACGAGCACGCCGTGGCCCACGCGAAGACGGTGATGGCCGAGAACGTGCGCCCCGACGGCAGCACCTACCACATCGTCCAGCACGAGGACGGCCCCGGGCCCGGCGCAGGCCGGATCCACAAGAAGATCAGCGATCAAGGGTTCGCCGCGGAATCCACGTGGTCACGCGGGCAGGCCTGGGCGATTCATGGATTCACCACGGTCTATCGCTACACGAAGGACGATCCCTCGGTCGATCCAGGCCGGTTCCTCGAAACGGCGAAACGCGCCGCCGATTATTTCATCACGCACCTGCCGAACGACACGCGGGACCCCTACAACCACGTCCCCGGCGACTTCGTGCCGCCCAGCGATTTCGACGCGGCCCTCGGCGAGCCCGCGGGCCCCTGGAACGACGCGAACGGCGACGGCGTCCTCGGCGACAGGCGGCCCGGCACGTTTACGTTCACGGCGCGGGACTCGTCGGCCGCCGCCGTCGCCGCCGCGGGCCTGCTCGAGCTCGGCGCGCTCGTCGACGACCCCGCGCTGCGGGAGCGGTATCTCGGCGCCGCCGAAAACATCCTGTTTTCCCTGCTCACCTTCCGCGATCCCGACGGGAAGCTCGCGTATCTGGCGGTGGATTCTCCACACCGAGGCCTTCTGGCGCGTGGCTCCACGTCCTACGGATTGCCCCAGCAATCGCTCTCCTTTGGGGATTTCTACTTCCTCCAGGCCCTGCGCCGCTGCCTTGCGCTGGAGACGCGGGCGGGCGAGGCGCGTCGATGCGGCAAGACCGCCGATCCTGGCCGGTGAGCGCTCGCCATTCGACGAACGACAAGACCCGATCACGCTCCATATCGTCGGTCGCGCCGAGGGCGAAGCGGCCGCTCACCAGGTTGAGGTCGCTCCGGAAGCCCGCGCTCGTGTCGAGGCTCCGCGCATCGATGCGGAGGCTGCCGCGCTCGGGGTTCGGATGGAGCAACGTATTGTGCAGGAGCACGTTCCCCGTGCTGCCGGTCGCGCGGCTCGGCGGCCGCTGCCATTCCGGGAGCGTGGGGCGGTTCGCGCTGGGGCAGGTCGAGGACCCGGGCGGGGCGCAGCTCGCGATCTGGATCGCGTAACGCGCGTCGTGCGCCATGAGAATGAGATTGTCGAGGATACGATTGCGGCGGGATCCCTCCGCCCCGTCGACCTGGAAGAGCGCCACGCCCGAGCCATGGTTGCCGAGGAGGACGTTGCGCTGGATCAGCGCGTCCTGCACCCCGTCCAGGTTGATCGCGGCGGCCCCGCCCGCGCCATTGTCGACGAGCAGGTTGTCTTCGAGGACGGCCCCCGAGATGATTCCATCGACCACGCCGGCGCGCGCGCGGTAGTCCGCGCTGTCGAAGTTGTTGTCGCCGTTGAGCTGGATGCCGGCGCGCCGGTTGCCCCAGAGCAGGTTGCGCCGCACGATCGGCCGATCGGCGCTGTTCGACGCGTAGATGCCGTGTTCGGCGCGGGAGCGGGAGCACTCGTTGTCCTCGACCACGAGGTCGTCGGTGAACGACGCGAAGATGCCCCAGCGGCCATTGTCGTCAGCGCGGTTGTGCCGGAGCGTGATGTGATCCGAGACCTGCACATGGATGCCGGCGCCGCCGCGGTGGAGGAGGGCGCCTGCCGCGTCGTGCTCGGCGGCAGGCATTCCGATGATCTCGAATCCTTCGATGGACACGTGGGACGAGCCCCAGACGTAGATCCCATGGGGCCATTTCGGCCAGGAATAACTCCCCAGGGCGGTGTTGAGCGGGGCGTGCGCCGGCCGCGGGCCGGGCTGGATCACCCGCGCCCCGGGAGCGGCGAGGAAAACGAGGGGACGCTCGGGCGTTCCGGCCTTGTTTTCCAGATTGAACCCGTCGTACTCGCCGGGGCCCACGAATACCGTGTCTCCCGGCTGGGCCACGTCTGCGGCGTGCTGGAGCGTGCGCCACGGCCGCATTTCCGATCCGGAGGCAGCATCCTCTCCCTCGGGCGTGACGTGGTAGGTGGCGGCCCGGGGCGCGCCCGATGCGATGGAGGTGACGAGAGCCGCCGCCATCGCGATCGTCGCACGTTTGCTCATGATGAGGAGCGTATAAAGCCCGCTCCCGGGCGCCGCGAGGGGGGATCACTCCGCGGGCGAGGGCTCCCGCTCAGGGGGCTCCCGTATAAAGATAGGTCCAGACGGGCAGGAACACGTAGCCCCCATTCGCGTCCTTCGGCGAAGGGCTGCCGGCCTGCGTGGAGACGTGGCCGTCGCTCGTGTCCGCGGACGAGAGGAGGCGATGGCTGTCTCCATAGGGCGGCATGGCGCCGTCGACGGAGGTCGGCATGCCGGGCAAGCCGAGATCCTCGAACGATTTCAGGTGCCCCGCGTGCTGCGAATCGGCCGTGTGGGTGAGGGCGTAGAACCGATCGAGGGGCGTGAGCGAAGGCGCCTTGAGCCAGGCCTGGTTGCTATCAAGGGGCCCGGAGAGGCTGACCACGCGGTGGACGAGCCGGTGTTTTCCGATGACCGCCGACGTGCTCGCGCCGTGCGAGATGCCCGAGAGGACGATCTTGTCCCAGCGGGGTTTGTCTCCGTCGACGAAGTAGGTCCAGTCGCCCTGGGGGTTCTGCGCGGCGAGATGGGCGAGCCCCTTGACGATGCGCGTCTCCAGGCTGTTCGGCGGGGGGATGTCGACGAACGCGTGGTGATCCGTGCCGTCGAAGGCTTCGAGGCGGCATCCCTCGATGTCGTCGCCGCAGTTGCCCACGCCGTAATCGCTGAGGTAGCAGGGGCCGAGCACGTGGAAGCCGAGGCCGGCGAGCACCTCGCCATGGGCATTGGATCCACACGTGGAGGGCGCGCCGGCGCCGTGCAGATACACGACGAGTTCCCCGCGCGGCGCGACCCGCGTGTCAAGGAACGCGACCTGCGTGCCGAGGGCCTGCGTCGCCGCCGGATCCGCCTCGTCGGCCTTGAAGGAGACCTTGTAGAGTTGCGGGTCCGTCGTATCAACGTCGGGCCCGGGATCCCCGCCGCCCGCGCCGCCCACGCCGCCGGTGCCGCCCATTCCGCCGGTGCCGCCCATTCCGCCTGTGCCGCCCATTCCGCCGGCGCCGCCCATTCCGCCGGCGCCGCCCATTCCGCCGGCGCCGCCCACGCCGCCGGCGCCGCCCGCTCCGGCTCCAC
>NZ_JARZHI010000152.1:0-7230 GCF_029946465.1 Polyangium sorediatum | reverse complement strand
GGCCGACGAAGAAGCCGGGGTGCCAGCCGAACCCGCAGCGCGGCGGTCTTGGTGGGCAGGGTCGTTGCTGGTCTTGACCGGGCCTGTTCGATGAACTGCGCATCGCGCAGTTCATCGAGCTTGGGTCCAGCCCCTGGCTGGTCCGGGTCCCGGGGCGGACAGCCCCGGGTGGGGCCTGGGGCAAAGCCCCAGCGCGGCGCCTCACTTCGGGGCGAGCTTTGCCATGAAGGACGCCGCAAGCCCAGACAGGAGACATGGCGCCACGCCGCCGCCGAAGACCCCGGAGCCTGCGAGATACAGGCCGGTCACGGGCGTGCGTGTGCGGAATCCTTTGGGTCCCCATTGCGAGAGTGTCATTGCGGGGCCGAAGGGGGCGCCGGCGGCTGCGCGCGTTCGGTCTGCTGCGGTGAGCGGCGTGCCGTAGGCTTGCACGACCACGTCGCCCACGAGCCCGGGGTACCGCGCGTCGAGCTCTTTCAGCATCCAGGCTGCGATCTCGTCGCGATAGGCTGCGTAGGCGGGCCCTCGCTCCGCCTCGGGGAGCGATTGCCATTTGCGGAAGCGCGCGTGCGGCACGTAGGTGAGTACGACCAAGGACGAGCTGCCCTCCGGTGCGAGGGTGCCGCTTGGATCTTTGATCGAGGTCGGCGAGAGGAACAGCATCGGCCGCGGCGGCAGTTTTCCTGTGAATCGCGCGGAGAAACCTTCCTCGACGTCGTAGGACGGATACAGCCACACGTTTTGCGCGCCGAGCCCGTATGTCCGCAGGTCCCGGCGCAGGCCGAGCCATATCTGGAAGGTCGCCATGGAGGGCTCGATCACGGCGGCTTTGCGCCGGAGTGAGGTCGGCAGGTCCGAAGCGGACACGAGCCGGCCCAGGGTGAGCGCGGGGTCCACAGCGGAGACGACGATGTCGGCCTCGATCCTCTCGCCCCCCGCGAGCACGACGCCGGTCACGCGGCCGCGCTCGGTCTCGATACGCTCGACGAGGGCGCGCGTGCGGAATTGCGCGCCTTTTGCTTCGGCGGCGCGCACGAGCGCGTCGCGCAGGCCCCCGCCGCCGCCGCGCGGGAAGAACGCGCCGTCACTGAAATGGGCCATGTAGAGCAGCGCGGCGAGGCCGACCACGCGCGAGGGTGGCAGGGCCCATGCGCCGGATTGGCCGGCGAGCACGGCGCGCAGGCGCTCGTCGGAGGTGCTTTGCTCGATGAGCTCGCGCAGGGGCCGCTGGCTCCATTGCAGGAGGGCTGGCACGCCCGTGAGCGCCACGAGATCCGTGAGGACGGGCCGGCCGAGGATGCCCCGGGCGAGCGCGTCGTGCATCCGCGCCGCGCCGTCGAGCAAACCGAAGAAATGGCGGAGACCCTTCGATTCCTCCGGGAAGAGGACGCCGAGGCGCTCGCGGTAGGCGGCGAGTGGACGGCACACCTGGACATCGAGGTCGGGAAATCGGTAAAGGTCGAATCCGTCGGGATTGAGCTCGTGGAAGAGCTCGCCTGCATCGACGCCGAGGGATTGCAAGAGGTCGTGCACGAGCTGGCCTGGGCGGCAGGCGCCGACGTAGTGCAGACCCTGGTCGAAGACGAATCCGTCCTTCGAAAAAGGCGCGAGGTAGCCGCCGATCTCGGCGTCTGCGTCGAGGGCGAGCACGTCGAACCCGTCCTTGGCGAGGAAGGCGGCGGAGGCGAGGCCGCCCGTACCGGTTCCGATCACGAGGGCGCGACGCGTCGAGGCCATGATGCTGCGCGGAAGGGTACACCTGGCCGCCCGTCGAGGCGAGGAAAACGAATCACCCGCACGTGTCGCGGCCACGAACCTGCCGTGGAGTCCCGGTATGCCGACGTACTCCGCTTGCGCGCAGAGCTTCCATCCGCGCGCGAGGCTGCTTGACAGGAATTCGCGCGGCGGCCTAACATCCGGGATTTCAGGGGATTCGGGGGATTTCGGGGGGCCGGGGGAGACCAGGGGAGATGGTGGACGAGCAACGAGACGAAGTCGCGGCCGAACCTCAAAAAGACGCGCCGAAGCAGGATACGTACAGGCTCCTCTTCGAGCTGGCGGCCGACCTCCTGGGCATTGCCACGATGGAGGGCTATTTCGTGGAGCTCTCGCCCTCGTGGGAGGGCCGCCTTGGCTACACGCGTGAAGAGCTCCGCATGCAGCCCTTCCTCTCGTTCGTGCACCCGGACGACCAAGCGCCGACGATCGGCGAGGTGAGCCGGATGGCCCAGGGGGACGTCGTCCTCACCTTCAAGAATCGATATCGATGCAAGGACGGCGCGTACCGGTGGATCGAGTGGACGAGCGTGCCGAAGGACGGGCTCATTTATTTCGTGGCGCGGGACATCACCACGCAGCAGCAGATCGAGGAGGAGCTGCGTGCGTCGCGGCGCGAGGTCGAGGAGCGATATCGGGAGCTCGAGCAGGAGATGACGGAGCGCCGCCAGGCCGAGGCCGCGCTGTATGCCCAAAACGAGGCGGTCCGGGCGCTCTCGGCGCCGATCCTGCAAGTGGCCGAGGGGGTGCTGCTCCTGGCGGTCATCGGGCGCATCGACGCCGAGCGCGCGGGCATGATGATGGAGAAGCTCCTCGGGGCGATCGTGGACGCGGCGGCGCGCGTGACCATCCTGGACCTGACGGGCGTGGCCGCGATGGACACGGATACGGCCTCGCACATCTTCTCGCTCGTTCACGCGTCGAGGCTGCTCGGGAGTGATTGCCTCGTGTCCGGCATCCGGCCCGCCATCGCCACGACCATGGTCGACCTCGGGATCGACACGAGCAGCCTGCGCACGTTCGGGACCCTCGCCGCGGCGCTCTCGCACGCGCTCGGGCTACGAGCGCCTCGCCACAAGTGACGAACTGCTGCTAGGCTCGCGCCATGCGAGCCATTCGATTTCATGCCCTCGGCGGCCCCGACGTCCTCCGCGTCGAGGACGCGCCCGAGCCGACGCCGAAGCCGGGCCAGGTCCTCCTCGCCGTCCGCGCCGTGGGCCTCAATTACGCCGATACGATGTTCACGAAGGGGCAATACTTCATTCGCCCCACGTTCCCGGCGATCCCGGGCATGGAAGCCGCCGGCGAGGTGCTCGCCATCGGCGAAGGCGTGACCGACGTCCGCGTCGGTGATCGGGTGATGGCGCTCGGCGACGGGGCGTATGCCGAGCAAATGGTCGCGCCGGCGTACAGCGTCTATCCCATCCCGAAGGGGCTGTCCTTCGAGCAGGCCGCGGCGCTGCCGGTGCAGGGCCTCACGGCGCACCACGTGCTCACGCTCTCGGGCAGGCTCGCGCCCGGGGAGAAGGTGCTCGTGCACGCGGCGGCGGGCGGCGTGGGCACGCTCGCGGTGCAGATCGCGCGGCGGCTCGGGGCGTCGTTCGTCGCGGGCACGGTGGGCTCGCCGGCGAAGGCGGAGCTCGTGCGGTCGCTCGGCGCGGATCTCGTGGTGAACTACCGGGAAGACGATTTCGCCACGCAGATCCGCTCGGCCGTGAAGGAGGGGGTGGACGTGGTGCTCGAAATGCTGGGCGGCACCGACGTGTACAAGCGCAGCCTCGCTTGCCTCGCGCCGATGGGCCGGATGGTCGTGTTCGGCGCCGCGACCGCGGACGTGCGCGGCACGGTGGAGCCGGTCGGGCTCATGCACAAGAACCTGACCATCACCGGTTATTACATGACGCCGCTGATCAAGCGCCGCGAGCTCTGCGCCCCGCCCCTCGCCGAGCTCGCCGCCGCGGCCGCGGAGGGCGCGCTGCGCGTGATCGTGGGCAAGACGTATCCGCTCGCGGACGCGGCGGAGGCGCACCGGGACCTCGCCGGCCGCGCCAGCACCGGCAAGCTCGTGCTCGTGGTTTGACGTCGTCGGCTCCGAAGCGCGCAGAGATGGCTCCTTCCTCGCTCGACGCCACCCTCAAGCCGGGCGCGGTCGGCCCCGCGGGCTCCGAGGGCTTCCCGGTTCACGGCTGGGATCGGTATCAGCCCCTTCGCCTCCTCGGCCAGGGCGGGATGGGTCGGGTGTTCCTCGCCCGCGACGTGCGCCTCTCGCGGGACGTCGCCCTCAAATTCGTCCGCGGCGACGATCCCGAGCTGCCGCGGCGCTTCGTCCTCGAGGCGCGCGCGCAGGCGCGCGTCGATCACCCGCGCGTCTGCAAGGTCTACGAGGTCGGCGAGATCGACGGCAAGATTTACATTGCCATGCAGTACATCGACGGCAGGCCCCTCTCGGAGCTCGCCGGCGAGCTCACGATCGAGCAAAAGGCCATGCTCGTGCGCGGCGCGGCCCTCGGCGCGCACGAGGCCCACAAGGCAGGGCTCGTCCACCGGGATCTCAAGCCCTCCAACATCATGGTCGAGCGCACGGAGGGAGGAGAGCTCCGGCCTTACGTCATGGATTTCGGCGTGGCGCGCTCCGCGCACGAGGGCGCGTCGGAGACGGGAGCGATCCTCGGCACACCCCATTACATGTCGCCCGAGCAGGCCGCCGGCGAGGCCGGCAAGCTCGATCGCCGATCGGACGTGTATTCGCTCGGAGCGACGCTCCACGCGATTCTCACCGGGGCGCCGCCCATCCCCGGCGACCATCCGCTCGAAGTGCTGGCGAACATCGCCCACGTCGGCCCGCGGAGGCTGCGGGACCTCGATCCGAGCATCCCGGCGGACCTCGAAGCCATCGTCCTGAAATGCCTCGAAAAGGACCGCTCCGAGCGATACGACTCCGCGCGCGCCCTCGCGGAGGACCTCGCGCGTTTCCTCGACGGCGAGCCGGTCCTCGCGCGCCGCGCCGGGGCCCTCTATCGGCTGCGCAAGAAGGCCCGGAAGCACCGGCGGCTCGTCGCCCTCGCCGCGGTCGCGCTCGCGGCGGTGCTCGTGGCCCTCGGCTGGGGCGTGTACACCCGGAGGCAGGCCGGCGAGCGAGAGCGGCTCGCCCGCCGGTTCACCGCCCTCGTGGAGCACCTCGAAGCCATCGCTCGGTATTCGGCGCTCGCGCCGATCCACGACATCCGCGCGGACCGACAACGTATTCGCGAGGGCATGGCCGAACTCGAAGCCGAGGTCCGGGGCGCCGGCCCGGCGACTGCGGGGCCTGGGTATGATGCCCTCGGGCGGGGATTCCTCGCGCTCGACGACGACACGAGGGCCCGGCAAAACCTCTTGCTCGCGTGGGAGCACGGCGACCACGAGCCCCGCGTGGCCTATGCCCTGGCGCTCGTTCATGGTCGTCTTTATCAGCGCGGCCTCCTCGACGCGGAGCGCATCCCGAGCATGGAGCAACGCGAGGAAAAGAAGCGCGAGGTCGAGCGCCGGCATCGCGACCCAGCGGTTGCCTATCTCGCGCAGAGCGAGGGCGCGGAGGTCCCCTCGGCCGCGTACGTGGCCGCGCTCCTCGCGTTTTACGAGGGCCGCCACGACGACGCGCTCACCCACCTCGACGCGCTCGGCGACGGGCTCCCGTGGTTTTACGAGGCCCCCCTGCTGCGCGGCGACGTCCTCTTCGCCCGGGCGCTCCTCGGGCGGTTCGAGGGCAAGCGGGAGCGCATGGGCGCCGATCTGGAAGCCGCCCGTCACGCCTATGCCGCCGCCGCCGAGATCGGCGAGAGCGTGCCTGCCGTGTATGCGGCGCTCGGCGAGCTCGAATATGCGGCGCTGGTGATCGAGCTGTACGGCGGAGGGGACGTCGACCCGCCGTTCGAGCGTGGCGTCGCCGCGGCCGATCGGGCCTTGCGCGTCTTGCCCGACCATACGCCATCGCTCCTCGTCGAGGCGCGCCTCCGCCGGAGCCTCGCCGAGTACCGGAGCAACCAGGGGCGTGACGTCGAGCTTCTCCTCGCGGAGGGGATCCGGTTCGCCGAACGTGCGGCCCTCGCCCCAACCGGGGGCCCAGAGGCCGCGCTGGAGCTCGCGCGTGGCTACCGGCAATGGGGAGAGCACCTCCAGAGCAAGAACGTCGACCCGCGGCGAAAACTCGCCAAGGCGCTCGACATCTCGAACGAGATCATCCCCGACGCCCACGACTACGACTTTTATGTTCACCTCGGCCTGATCCACAAGGTATGGGCCGATTACGAGGATCAGATCGGCCTCCCTTCCGATGCGCACCGCAGCCAGGCGATCGACGCCTATCGAAGGGCGATCGACCTCGACCCGCGGGGAAGCGACGTCTGGCTGAACCTGGCCATCAACTTTTTCGCGCGCGCCTCGCAGCCGGGCGCCGCAGATCCCGAGGGGGACCTGCGCGAAGCCCTGGCCGCGCTCGAAAAAGGTCGGAAGGAAAACCCCCGGCACATCGTCCCCTACTTTTACGGGGGCGAGATCCACGCGCTCCTCGCAAAACGGAGAGAAGAGCGCGGCGAGGATCCCGTGCCGCTGCTCGGGCAAGCGCTCGCCACGTATCGCGCCGGGCTCACCGTCAATCCCAGGCTCCCGCATCTGCACAATGGCGTAGGGGCGGTCCTGGTCGAAGAGGCCCGGGTGGCCTCCGCGCGCGGGCACGATCCCGTGCCGCTGCTCGCCGAAGCCGAGCGAGCCTTCGACCAAGCCATCCTCGTAGCCCCGGATCAGGGCTACGCATACAGCAACAAAGGATTCGCGCTCGTGCGGCGCGCCATGGCGGAGCGCGCCCGCGGGGAAAACCCCGCGCCGAGCGTGCGCGCCGCCGTGCGTGCTCTCGAGCGAGCCCTCGATCGAATCCCCGGCGAAGCCGATTTCTGGTCAAACCTCGGCATGGCCCACGTGGTCCTCTCCGAATACGAGGCGTCGCAGGGGCGTGATCCGACCTCGACCCTCCGGCGCGCCACGTCAGCGCTCGACGAGGCGCTCACGCAAAACCCTCGCGCCGCGCAGGCCCATGTCTTTCTCGGCGAGGCGCGCAGCACGGAGGCGCGCTGGGCCGCGCAGAAACGACGGGCGCGCCCCGGGGATTTCGAGCGCGCAGCGCGGCATTTCCAGCAAGGGCTCGCGCTCGAACCGAAGAACCACGAGTACCTCGACGCCTTCCGTCGATTCTGCGACGCATGGGCCGCATGGCTCGACGAGAACGGCGAGGATCCCGGGCCCGCGCGGGCGCTCCTCGAACCACGCGCCGCCGCGGGGCGCTGAGCGCCGTGCCGGGGCGCCGCCCCGGACCCCGCGGGGGGCTGTCCGCCCCCTTGTATCTGAAGGCTGCGCTAGGGTTCGGGGGTCTGGAGGCAGAGGGCGCGGTAGACCGTGGCCCCTTGGGTCTTCGAGCCCGTG
>NZ_JARZHI010000151.1:0-7305 GCF_029946465.1 Polyangium sorediatum | reverse complement strand
GCGGCGCGGGCGGTAGCGGCGGCGCAGGCGGCGCAGGTGGCAGCGGTGGCCATGGCGGCGTCGGCGGTGCTGGCGGCGCTGGCGGCGTCGGCGGCAATGGCGGCGCGGGCGGTAGCGGCGGCAGCGGCGGCGCCGATCCCGTCGATCCCGCGGACGACGCATCCTGTGGCTGCCGCGTGGTCGGCGCATCTCCCGCGGGTCGGCAAACGACGCCTCTCGCCTTGTTTTCCCTCCTCCTCGCCGCGGCGGCGCGTCCCTTCCAGCGACGCCGTTCCCGGTCCTAACGAATCTTCTGCCGCAGCTCCGGCCTCGTCCGCGGATCCTTGAACGTCACGTTGCTCGTCGAATACGCGGTCGCCACCCCGCCCAACACGGCCGATACGGGCAAGAGCAACACGACCCCGGTAAAACCCACCGCCGAGAACGCGGTCTGCGTGCCTTTCTCCTCGGCGAAGGGGGTGCCGATCGCCCCGGCGACCAGGAGGGCGCCGCCCGCGATCATCGTGCCGAGAAAGACACGAAACAGCGTGTCGTGCGTCGATTGAGGGGTCGTCTTCACGTCGAGCCAAACCACGGGATCCTGCGGCGAGTACAGGTAGAAGCTCCGCGTGGAGCGGGCGCCGAGCGCCTCGACGTGGAACCGCGCATCTTGGCGCACCGGGATCACACGCTCGCAGGGCACGGCGCACACGGGGACATCGCTCTCCTTGCGCTCCTCGACGAGCTTCGCCGCGGGGTGATCCGCGTCGAGCCGGACGTGCACCCGTTGCTCCGGCACGGCGGCCACGCTCTCGGGCTTCGGCTCGCTCGGCGGGCGGCGCGGCGGCGCGCAGGCGGCGAGCCCGAGGAGGAGCGTTGCGCCGAGACAACCGGTTTTTCCGGACAGGGCAGCGTGCATCGGGCGCCTCAGAACCGGAACGTGACCATGCCGCGGGCCGCGCCGCGCGCGGGATCGGGGAGCACCTCGACCGTGGTGGTCGAGAGGACGAGCAGCGGAATGCCGACCGCCATGGCGACGCCGCCGCCGATCGCCGCGCCGAGGCAGCCGTATTTGAGCCCGTCCTCGACCCCGTCCCCGCTCCCGAGCGCGTCGCCGAGGGCCGCCAGGAAAAAAATGAACCCGGCCATGACCGCCGCGCCCCCCCCGAGCGCCGTGGACGTGATCCCCGTATAGAACCCCCCGTGGCTGCCCGTGTCGACGCGCAGGAGGACACGCGGGCCCGCGTCTCCGATCGTAAAAGGCTGCGCGCTCGGGAACGCGCCTTCGATGGAGAAACGGTCCGGCGGATCAAAGGCGATCTTCCGGTCGCAGGGCGCGGCGCAGACGACGTCTCCGAAACGGCCGACGTTTCGCCGGAGCGAAAGCGGCGCGTCGGCCTCGATGTGCACGAAGGCCTCGGCCGTGGGCTTGGGGCGCGGATCGGGCGCGTCTTGCCCGGACGCGACCGGGGTCCCGAGGAGGAGAGCGAAGCCGAGGAGGAGGGAGGGCAATCGCATGGCGGCCGAGAGGCACCATCGTAGAGCGGGGCGGTTCGGCGTTCTAGAAAATCGCGCAGCGTTCGGCGCTCCAGGGCGTCGGCGCGGGGCACATGCGCAGGCCGATGTCGAAGGGGCAGCACTCCGATCACGGGCTCGCCGGCTCCGATGTCGAAGGGGCAGCACTCCGATCACGGGCTCGCCGACTCCGATGTCGAACAGGGTGGACTCCGATCACGGGCTCGCCGACTCCGATGTCGAACAGGGTGGACTCCGATCACGGGCTCGCCGACTCCGATGTCGAAGGACGAGCACTCCGATCACGGGCTCGCCGCCTCCGATGTCGAAGGGGCGGCACTCCGATCACGGGCTCGCCGACTCCGATGTCGAAGGGCGAGCACTCCGATCACGGGCTCGCCGACTCCGATGTCGAAGGGCGAGCACTCCGATCACGGGCTCGCTGACTCCGATGTCGAAGGGTCGCGCCCGCACAGGGCGATCAGCTCGGAGACGAGGGCGGCATCGTAGGCATGGAGCAGGGTGCAGGGCCCGAGGCGGAGCCGGCCCACGAGCGCGCCCGGGGGCGGCCCTTCCCAAGAACCGCGTCAGTCGTCCTCGCAAGAGAACCGCGCCATGAACTTCTCGGGTCCGGAGCCAAAGCGCTTCTTGGTCTTTGACTTCTCCCGCTCGAAGCATTCGCGACACCTGTCCTTGCACCCGAGCCGCTTCCAGAGGATCGCGGCAAAGAAGAGCTCGAACGTATCTTCACGAGGAGCGATGAACCGGTCCTCCTTCCTGCGGGGCTGCGAGAGGAACTCCGCGACCGCGCATTCGTCCCGAAATCGATCGAAGAAGGGCAGGGCCGCCGTCTCCACGAGCCGCCGCAGCGCCTGCCCTACCTCGTCGTCCTTCTCGGGCCCATCGGAGGGCGTGAGGTCCCACCACGAGTCGCCCGTCGGTGTCAGCATTCCGGGCCGCACGTTCAGGAGTCCGTACGCTGCGTCAACCACCTTGGGTTCGACGCAGTTCCCGTAGGTACCCCGAACCCCCGGCACGTGAACCCCACAATTCGTCGTGAAACGGTACTCGTCGGCCGTGTTGAACTTGCCAGTCTCGTGATTGAAGAGGTGCTGGACGCTCCCCAGATCCCGCACGTACACGATCCCTCGTTTCTCGAAGCCCGCCGCGTGGAGCGTAGGCGTGACCCACGTCTTGAAGATGTGGCTCATGCGGTTTTGCAGGAATCGTTTATGGGTCATAGTAGATCACGCGTCCCCTCTTTTGCGTAGCGTCCTCATACTTCTTCATTTGGTGTTTGCCCGCAGCTTTGCCCGTCGGCGTGTTCGGCTTGAGCTCGATCGGGTTCCCTCTCGGCGTGAGCGCGTCAGGTTTCAGAATCCTGCCGTCAGTTGTGCGGACGATTGGCTCGGGAACCCATCCCTCTCCCTGCTTCGCCTCGACCTTCTTCGTGAACTCCTTGTGCACCTCCCGCCCCCGCGCCGCCGCCGGGTTCTCGCCTCCCCGCTTCGGTTTGGCCTGCGGTGGAGGATCCGCCGCGCTCCCGTTGCCCGCCTGCCCCGCCGCCCCTCCGTTCGGCTTCCCCCCGTTCGGCTTCCCGACCGGCTTGGTCCTCGTCTTGACCGTCGACTTCGGCGCGGGCTGCGGCGCGCCCGCTCCCCCACCACTCCCACTCCCCGTTGACAGGGACTGCCCATGGTGCTTCCCGGCGGGCTTCTTCCCGCCCTTCGGTTGGAAGTTCTGGTGTCTCGCATGGCAAACGCCCGCAAGGCACTCGTACGCTCGCTCGAGCCGCGCAGTCTCCTCCGGGGTTTGGCTCCACTCCTCATACCTCCATACTTCACCCGGCTGCACCTCGCTCGGGTCCTTCGGCGCGGGCGCCTCGACCGGGCGCGGTCGGTTCTCCGCGACGGCCGGCTCCCCGCCGGGCCGCTTGACCAGGATCCTCGTGCACGTACGTGAACCCGTGCCGCGGCGTTGCCGCGTCTGGCCTGGCTCCCGATACGCCGTGCACCGCTCCCGCTCCGGTGGTCTCGCAATCGGTCGCGGCAGCAGTTTCGGCCGCGACTTCGGCGGCTCGGCACGATGGGCCTCGTCCTTCTGTTCTCCGTCCTCCTTCTCCTTCGCCGCGAGTTTCTTCTCCGGCGGGGGCGGGGGCGGCTTGTCGCAGGGGAGATGCTGGAACGCAATCCCCAGAAGCTTCCGGCTCTCGGAGGGCGCGTTGGCATCATGGATATAAACGGCCTTGGCCTCGCGGCTCTCCAAGAGCTCGTCGAGCGACAGGAACGTCGTTCGAGGCGTCCCGTCCCCCACGTCGTACCAATAACGTGCATTCGGGTCGACGTGGGGATGGCGCCGGCAGATGCGGAACAAGCGCATTCCGTTCGGCGTCGTCTGCGCCCACGCCTGCGTATTCGCGCCTGTCGCGGCGCACCCGAGGAGCCATACCGAGACGCCCAAAGCGACGAGCACGAGGAGCCAAAGCCGAACAAAGCGGTTCGACAACCAGGCCATGGAAGTGCCTTCCGTGGATGCAGGCCACACCAAGCCACCCCCGTGGCGCTGTGCGCGGGCCTGCGTTGTTCCTGGTGATCCTTGTGCATGCCGAGCGCGAACCTGCGCAAGAGCACTCGCACGTGGGTGGGACGTACCCTGTCCGAGCGAACGGAGGGTCCCTCGGCCGGGCTTCGCTGGAACGAGTGGGGACGCGACGCGTACGACGCGGGACAAAAAAAGGAGGACATCGAGCGGTTGCAGCCGCTCGATGTCCTACCCACCGCCCCGACGATTCAGTCGATCGAAGGCTTCACGCCGAGCTCTTGCAGGACGTTGTCCGCTCCCTCGACGTCCATCACCCAGAGCACGTAGCGCAGATCCACGTGGATCGTCCGCGTGATCTCCGGGAGGAAGATCACGTCCGACGCCATCGCCTCGTAATTGCCGTCGAACGCGAGGCCGACGAGCTCACCCTTCCCGTTCAGCGTGGGCGAGCCGGAGTTGCCGCCCGTGATGTCGAGGTCGCTCAGGAAATCCACGGGCACCTCGCCGAGCGTCGCGTCCGCATAGGCTCCCCACTTCTTCGCGCTCGCCGCCGCGAGCAGCTTGGAGGGCGCTTCGAACGGATCCTTGCCCGTATGCTTCTTGACCATCTCCGACGTGGTCGTGAACGGCGTGTAGACCGGCGCGTCCTTCGTCGGGCGATAGCCGCGCACGCTCCCGTACGTCACGCGCAACGTCCCGTTCGCGTCGGGCGCGATCTGCTGGCCCATCATCTTCTGCAGCGCGTCGAAATACTTCGGCCGGAGCAACGCCATCGCGCCGTCGAACGATTTCTCCCGATCCTCGGAGGCCTTGTACGCGGGGCGCAGCGCCACGGCGAGCTTGAGGAGCGGGTCCTTGCTCTTCTTCAAATCGTCGAGCTTCGCCGTTTTGAGGAGATCGAGCCGCGCCTTCTCGTCTTCGAGCTTCGTCCCCTCGTAAAGGCCCTTCACCGCCTTCTCGATCGCCGCCGCGTCGAGCTTCTTGCCCACGATCGTCGCGACGAACGCCGGCCGCTCCTTCTCGGGCAGCTTCGCGATTCGCTCCAGGGCGAGCTTCAGCATCGCCTGGTCGATCACCCGGTCGTACGAGGCCGAGAGCCGCGTCATCTTTTGCTCGATGCGCTTCCAGGTGCGCTCCTGGAACTCCGGGTCGCGCTCGGCGTCCGCCTTCGGGCGCTCCTCCGCCATCCGCACGATCGTGGAGGCCGCCTGGAACAGGCTCGCGCTCATCATCACGCTGCCGAGCGCCATGTCCTCCTCGCGCGTCTTCTTCTGCTCCGCCACGAGCGCCTCGATCTTGGCGATCACGTCGCCATAGGCGGCCTTGCGCTCGGCGTCGCCGCCGATCCACGCCGCGAGCTCGGCGTCCTTCTTGGCGCGCTCCGAGGCCACGCCGCCCTTGCCGAGCCCCTCGGCCAGGCCCTTGATCTTCGTGAGCGCGTTCGAGATGCCGCGCAGGAAGGGGTTCGCCTTGATCGCGATCTCCTCCTTTTGCTTGCTCACGGATTCGAGCACCTTCACGCCCTCCTCGAAGGCGGCGATACGGCGCGGATACCCCCATTCGAGCGCCTCTTTGATCTCGAACGAAGTGCGCAGGCGGTTCGTGGCGCCCGGATACCCGGCGACCATCACGAAGTCGTTCGGCGCGAGCGGCTTCTGCGCGAGGCGCAGGTAGTGCGCCGGCTTGTACGGGACGTTCGTCTCCGCGTGATCCGCGGGCTTCTGGTCCTTGCCCACGTACGCGCGCAGGAACGCGAAGTCGCCGCCGTGGCGGGGCCAGCGCCAGTTGTCGACCTCGCCGCCGAAGTTGCCGACGCCCTCCGGCGGGGCATACACGAGGCGCACGTCGCGGATCTCGAGCTGCTCGACGAGCAGGTACTGCGCGCCGCCGAAGTACGCCTTCAGCGAGCAACGCACCTCGGGCCGATCCTTCTCGCAGGCCGCGACGAGCGACTTCTCGCGCATCTCGATCTGGTCGTTTCGCATCCGATCGTTCGGGAGCTTGTCGAGGCCCTGGCGGACGTCCTTCGTCACGTCCTTGAACGAGCGGGTCACGAAGATGCGGTTCGTAGGGCCGGCCCACTTCTCGTCCGCGCGCGTCTTCGCGAGGTAACCGTCGTTCGCGACGTTCTGCTTCGGCGTCGCGTTGAACTGGAGGATGCCGGTCACGCAGTGGTGGTTCGTGACGATGAGGCCATCGGGCGACACGAACGAGGCCGAACATCCGCCGAGGCTCACGACCGCCGCGAGCGGGGGCTGCATCGGATCGGTGAGCGCCTTCGGATCGATCTCGAGGCCCGCGCCCTTGAGCTTCGCTTCATGCTCGGCGAGCTGGGAGGGCACCCACATCCCGCCGGGGTTCTCGAAAGGCTTGCGCTCGGGGCCCTTCACCTCCGCCGCCTTCGTGTCCTCCTTCGGCCCCGTCTTCGCGCCGTCGTTTGCAGCCGAAGAGTTCGCCGAATCAGCCGGAGGCGGGGGCTCGGCGCCGCAGCCGAGGCCGAGCCCGAGGGTGGAAACGAGCAGCGCCAGTGCAGAAAAGGAGTTCGTCAGGCGAGGCATGGCGAGCCCTGTAGCACCTTTCTTCTGTTGACGCAGTCCCGCGCAGGCGGCGATCCTCCTCGAACCATGCGCACCCTGACGGCGATCCTTGCTTCCTCGTTTCTCCTTGTCGCGATCCCCTTCGTTGGCTGCTCGGAAGGCGGCGCGAATAACAATCCTTCCGCGACAGGCAACTTCACGGGCGGCGGCGGCGGCGGCCAGAGCACCGGCTGCAACAACAACCAGCCGGACGGCTTCTGCAACTTCAACGGCCAGAACGCCGAGACGTGCGCATGCCCCGACTGCGCCGATCAAGCCGCGTGTCTCGGCACCTGTCAGGACGACGGCAAGTGCGACAACGCCGAGATGGGGACAGAAGATTGCACGTGCAACGATTGTTACTTCAAGGTCGCCAACTGTCCCCCGGCAAACGTCGGTTGTGACAACGACGACGGCGTGTGCCTGATCAACGAGGACTGCACCTGCCCCAATTGCACGAATACCGATCGGTGCACGATGAACTGCACGGACAACGGCTCGTGCGTCGAGTACCTCGAAGGTTGCTCCTGCAACGATTGCAAGCCGCTCGAGAAGTGCGGCGGCAGCGGCGCGACGAGCTCCAGCGCGGCGTCGAGCACCGCAGCGTCGAGCACCGCGGCGTCCACGGGCGCGGGTGGCGCGGGCGGAGCGGGTGGCGCCGGCGGCGCGGGCGGAGCCGGCGGCGCGGGGGGCG
>NZ_JARZHI010000150.1:0-7306 GCF_029946465.1 Polyangium sorediatum | reverse complement strand
CGATGCGCGAGACCTCCGCACGAATGGCCGCCGCTTGTTGTTCCGTATGCATGTTGAGGCTCCTTCCGGTTGGGAGCCTGGGCACGGGGGCCACGGGACGTCAGGACGGGGGGCGGCGAGGACTTACCTCGAATGCCGCCTCCCTGGATAGACGGCGAGCACTACCGTCGCCGGTTGAGCCTGGGGAATAGCCACATATACTCGTCGTCATCCTAGTCGAATAGCTTAAGCTACTTTTCACGCTGCTTCCGAAGCCACAGATCCATTTGTTCCCAATGCTCTTCGTAGTTGTCCACGCGAGGCATAGGATCTGTTTGGAAGGAACAGCGGGGACTGGGCGGGGTGTCTGCTCGTCAGTTGCGTCGCTGTCATGATTGTGCATATGCCTTAATGCACCACAAGGCGATTATCACAACGACGTCGCTGCGCCATTCTCGGGCCGACCGGATCGCCCGAAAGCCATTCATCCGATCTACGAACCCTTCCCGACCCCTTCCAAGCTCTTCGCGGCGACGATCTTCGACCCGACGGCCGTGTCGATGAGGGCCAAGAGGACCTGCCCGATCGCCGCCAAGAGGAAGCCGAAGCCGTAGAGGCCTCCTCCGGCCGTCACGCCGAGCAGCCCAACCACGAGGCCCAGCTCGGATCCGAACCCGGGCGCTCGGTAGACGATGATTCCGCCGATCACGCCACCGATCCCCAGGACGACCCCAAGCGCCTTGAAGAGGAAGCCCACCCCGTCGAGCCCGCGCGCGTGAGCGACCGCATCTCTGTATGAGGATCGGCCCGCCTCAAAGGTTGCTTCGATCGCCTTCGTGGACTCTGCCGTCGTCGTGTCCGCCATCGTGAGACCTCCAGTGACCTTCGGTTAGGCCGCTACCACGCCAACGACAAACGGATCAACCTAAAAGTTGCTTTTTAGGTACCCGGAGTCCCGGCCATCGGTGTCGGGATGGAGGATCCCGACCACCTGATCCGCGAGGTTGGCCGACGCGTCTTGGAACTGCGTCGCGGTGCCAGCATGACGCAGGCCGGGTTCGCGGAAGCGATGCAGGCGTCGGTTCAGTACGTGAGCCGGATCGAGCGCGGTCAGGAGAACCTCACGCTGCACACGCTGGCGAGGATCGCCAACGTCCTCGGGGTTCGCGTGCTCGATCTACTGCAACCACCAGCCGATACGGTCGCGGAGGTTCGTCGGGGTCGCCCTCGAAAAACCCCCGGATGATGAAGGAAGCCTGATGGCCTGACGGCTTCCTTCATGAAGAGGACGGCGGGGGAACGAGACGGAGCCATCCTCGCCCGTTCGGCAATTCGCGTGCGCCCGTCGGTTTGGCTTCGAGCCCTTCGGGCGGTCCAGGCCGCTTGATCGGAGTGAGTTCTTTGACCCTGGGTCGCTCCCCGGCGGGTTCGGAGAGGGCCAGCTCGACCAGCTCCTCGATCGACCAGACATGATCGGCGATTCCCGCCTCCATGGCTGGCGTGACGCGCAAGCTTTCATGAACGCGACAGAAATTATACCAGGCGACGTGCAGGCTCACAGCAGCCCGATGATTTTCGAGCTTCTTCGAGAAGCCGTTGCACAATCTCGTGAAGCGCCGGATCTGCATCCGAACCGTGAGGTTTGCCCGCTCAATGTGCGAGGTTGATGCCCGGTCGAGATCCGGAGAACCACGTCCCCTGCTCTTCGTGATGAACGGGTCGCGCGGGGGCTCGTATCGATGATCATGACGCTCGCCGTCCGGGCGGCCCTTCCGCGTGTAGTTCTTCTGGATGACGGCGTAGTCGACGCTTCCGGGCGCGAAGCTCTGGCCGATCGCGTCGGCGTAGCTCTTCCACCCATCGGTCGAGATCTCGGGGACCGTGACGAGTCGGATGCGTAGATCCCGAATGAACGCGCGCGTGTTCTCCTCGTCGCGCTTCCCGACCCGGTACGCGATCATGAGCTTCTGCGCCCTCGCCATCGCGAGGAACGTGTAGGCGTCGCCGAACTCGGGCGGATCCTCGTCCTTCAATCGGGCCTGCTTCTTCTGCACGTACGACCAGATCTCGTCACACTGGATCTCGCGGATATCGAGATCGCGCACGAGCCGGTCATGAAGTCGGTCGCAGCCGAGACCGACCTTCAAGAGAAGCGACAGGACCGTGGGTTTGCTCACGCCCGTTAGTCGTTCGGTCGCGCGGATCGATGCGCCCTCTACGAGGTGACGCACGACATCGGCGCGCTTCGCCATCGGCAGCACGTTGGCCACAAGAAGCCTTGCCTCTCTCCGGAGGTTGGCCCATGCTGCGCAGTGCGACGTGCGTTGGATGGGCCACCATCCGGCGTTCCGCAGCCCCACCGGTCGACCCTAACGGCCGGCGGGGCGTTTCGTTTGTGGTCTCCACGGTAGCGAGAACTTCAAGAAACTGAAGGAGTTTCTTCAGGAGATAGGACATTGGTTGTCCAATGTCCTGGGGATGAGGAGGGCCTTGGGGAGGCATGTTCCCCCCCGGGGCAAGTGCATCGGCTCGGAAGCATCACAACGTGAGCCTTGACACTGCTACTGCGCGCTGGGTAGGCTGACCGGCACGAATAGGATAGGCCGAGCGATCGGAAGGTAATGACGATATGAATTCTCCGAGTGTGTTCTCAGCAGTTCTGCCATCTCTCGTCGCAACTGATTCGGCTGGAGCACAAGTGCTCACCGGATCGGGGGCCGTGGCCATTGCCGTAGATGGAAACATTCGGATCGACATCGCGGCACCTGGGTTGGGACCTGGCGTCGGACTCTCCGCAATTCCTGATCGGTGTGAGATAAACGGTACCACCATTGATGGTGACAGTCTCACCGGGCACCATGCGTACGCGACAGACGCCTCTACCCATTGGACATCACCACCGATAATACCTCCCTCAACCGACGTTTCTTTTGTTCCCACGGAGCTTTTGCTGGTTCAACCTGGTGCCGACGTCGCAAAGTGGGACAAGAAGGTTTTGCTGCTGAAAGGGCCCCGTGTCGTACAGCCCGAAACATGGAAGTATGGGGACTTGCTCTTCGCACTCCAAGCCTTCCCATCACCGAGGCCGGGAGTATGGTCGGGCGATGTAACCGCCGAACTCTTGATCGAGCGCGTACAGCCTGTGGCCAACTTCGACGACATAAGGCTTGCGACGCTTGCGCTCTTGAGCCTCGCATCACGGACGCAGACGAGATGCTTGCTGGAGACTTCATTTAACGGCACTAATGTGTTGTGTCGTCGAGCGTTTCCGCAACCCGGAGACGTGGTTGGCGGGCATCCGCTAATTAGCCAAGGCGGTTTGGCGAATTTTATGTCTCAAACCATGGCGCCGTACTTGGCACAGTCAGCCAACTACTCATTAGACACTGCAATCACCTACTACTGCCGTTCCCACCAGGAGAATCTGGCGGAGGCAAAGTTTATATTTGCGGGCGTCGCAATGGAATCGCTCAAGTTCTATTGGGCATTGAACGTCGCCCGGTTTACACCAGACGACAAGCGTTCGGGTCTGATCCGCGGTTTCAAGAAGGCAAGCGGTGCCAACTATACGTTTGAAGAGCTGATGATGGGATTGGCGGGCCACCTTGGTCTGACACACACATACACTTTTATCGAGGAGAGGAACGCGCTCTTCCACACTGGTCGATCTGCTGCCGCGCAGTTACATACAGGCTCGACTTGGCCGCACCTTCGTCCGGTGCTTCAAACAGTCCAGGACTAACTGGATGATATTCTCCTAACGATTCTGCGCTACGGTGGCCCGTTTCGTCGCTACTGGGACGCTGATAGTGTCTACACGTTTCCCGGACGGGCAAAGCTGCCTTGAAGCTGCCTTAGTTCCTATGCGTTCATGGATTTGTCCAGCCACCCTCGGCGGCTGCCCCTATGGCGTCTCCTGAACTCGCCTTGAAGGAGCTAGTGACCGCCACGCTTATAACAATACGGGCGTACAGTGGTCGTGAGGCATGCCATCCCCTTGACGAAACCGTTTACACGCGCCGACGCACACGCTCGGGGTACGCCCTCCCTCGTTCTCGACCCTTGCCCTGCTCGATCTCCGTACGAATCGCCGCCGCTCGCTGATGGTTTCGCATCCGGTGCTCCCTTCGGAGCGCCAGCGTCGGAGGCGCGTGCCGTCCGTGTCACGACGGGGGGAGCGAGGTCGTACGGCGGGGCGCCTCCCGGGAGCTGCGGGTGCGACCGCGCGCTGTCGCGGTGGCGAAAAAAGCTGACACTGACAACGCCGTTGGCGTAGAGTCTGCGTTCGTTCGTTCCGATAGTTGCGCGCCGGCACCACGGGGTCAAGGATGGGTATTTCAGAAGAGCATCGACATAAGCTAGTCCGACTTCGAGACCAGGCCCGCAAAGGTCGCCTCGTCGTTCTCGCGGGCGCAGGCGTGTCGATGCCACCCCCGTCCAACCGCCCTAGTTGGTCCGCATTGGTTGGTCGAATGGCTGAGCACGCGCGGCAGTTCTCTCCAAAGCGGGCAGATGCAATCGTTGAGCAAAAACAAACCGACCTCCTGGCCGCGATCGATCTTTACGAAATAGGAAACATAATCCCCAAACGAGAGCGTGACGAGTTTCTTCGAAACGAATTTCATACTGAACCGCAGCAAGTTCCTGAGATCTGTCGCGACTTGGCTAGAATTGACGCCGCCGCCTGGTTTACCACGAACTATGACTCAAATCTGCGCCATGCCTTGCGGGACCGTGTTCTCGATGCATTGACGAATTCTGACGAAGATTTGCGTGCGGCAATTAGTTTGCTGGGGAGTCAGAGGCTTTTAGTTCATCTTCATGGTCGAGCAGCAGTGCCAGAGTTAATGGTACTTGGCTCGCGTTCATACGCGCGGCTTACGTCACGTGAAGCATACGAGCAACTGCTGCGTGACACATTTTTGAATTATTCAGTCGTTGCAATAGGCTTCAGTTTTACCGATCCTCCGTTCATACAACTGCTCCAGTACATCGGTGAGCACCTGGGCGGAGCAGGTCGTCAGACGCACGTTGCAATTTTGCCTCAAGATACGGCAGCCGATAAGAATCTATTGCAAAGTGCAAACTTCGAGTTGGTGCTCTACGACTCGTCGAAGGGTCATGAGTACGCCGGAGAGTGCGTGCGGCACTTGGCCCGTCCGGTCGAACAGTCTGAACTCGTCGTTGCGACAGGAATTCTGCCTGATCAGGGCAGAATCGACGGCCTCGTCCGCATCCTCGTTTCGTTGACCAGTAAGCATCGAAATCAGACGTTCGATATGGCGGCAGGAGCCATCGTGGTCAACGAAATCCAGGATCGGCCGCTACGAAGTGATGTACTAGCCAAGAAGGTGTCGCGTAACTACGGACTCTCTTCAGACCTTGCTCAGAAACTAATCGAACGTGGTGTTGCTGCGCTGCATAGTGCAGATGCACTGGAGAGTCCCGAGGAGCCGCTAAAGCTCAAGAGGGAGAGCATTCCTCCGTCGCCGCCGTACCCAGAGATCACGAAGACTATAAAGTCGCGTTTGCTTTCGATCGATCGAACCGTCGGACGTAGCGGTAAGGTGCATACCGCCGCAATCGATGTAATACGCAAGGTAATGATCGTGCAGGGAATGACGGCTGCTCGTTCGTTCCTAAACGAGGACCGTCCAGACGCGTATCTTTTGTCGCAGGTGGTGGATGCCGCAATCGCGCTCACACCAAATCCGTCGGCTAGCACGGCGGTGATAAAGCAAGCTGTCATAGAACTGTTGCGTGACCCTTCGCCCGAGATAAGCCGTGAGTTGTTCTATCTGGCAAATGCAGCATTCGCATTAGAAACAATATTCCTAAACCCGACGGATTCCAATGTTGGCGCCACATTGAATTGGCGCATATATCTGGACTCCAATGTGGCGATGCGTGCACTCCATCCGGCTTGCGACGCTTCGGGCGGTATCACAAAGTTACTGTCCCGGTTGAAGCAACTACGGGTCCCAATGTTCATGCTGGGACCCATTTCCAGCGAAATTTTTACGCATGTCGAGATGATCGGCCGGGAGATCGCTGCCTTCGGACCTAGTGCACGCATCGCCGAGTATCTTGAAAGATCGCCAGCCCGCGAACACTCTCCGATCCTGCGCTGGTACAGCTGGGGAGTCGAATCTGGTCGCTGGAGATCGTATCAAGAGTTCCGAAAAACATCCGAACTCGTGACGTGGACACAACTTCAATTGCAGCTCACGAGACTCGGCATCGACGTCGAAGGTGAGGACGCGGTTAGGCGGCTAGATACGGGAGAACGTGAGACTCTTTGGGATGCGCTTCGCAAGTGGCGGAGAGAGGATCAGTTTTCGCAGGGGGCGCGCCGCTTGAGACGGGCGGAGGCAACGCAGGTCATGTGGATCGCGCAACTCCGGGAAGCTGGTGTTCGAGCCTGGTTCTTGTCTCAGGATGGCCAGCTGCGCAGGGCGCTGAAGTTCATCGATCGCGGAAAATATGCCGGAGTCGTCGCGACTCCGACGGCCTGGATGCTCCGTCTAAATCAGGTTCATTGGGCTGAGGTGGACGTGGCAGGGTTCTCGGAACTCATGTGGGCAGTTCCGCTTACTTCACCTGTCGAGCGCCTCAGAAAGCTGGTCGTCGCCGAGGTTTTGGAGCGCTCCCCTGATCTGGCGGGGAAACATCCTGAGTGGCTAAGAGATCAGATCGAGGGACTATTTACTGACGTCGAGTCACTGGTTGACGCTGATCTGGACAGTGATGCCGACGAAACATCTGCTATTCTACAGTGGAGCCAGCAATTGGTGCCCAAGACGGTAGAGGACATTCTCGACCGTCTGGCGGAGGAGGCTGAGACCAGTCCCCAGCGTACACGTCTGACACCTACTGCCCCACCACGAGGGGAAGGAACTGCCCTAGCGGGCAAAACATCGAAGAGCGCGAAGCGCTCTTCGATGCGCAAGCGCCGTCGATAAGCTGGACACGTCCCGCCCGCCTTGCCGGCCGAAACTTTCGAGGGGTGGGCTGTATCACCTCGTCGCGCCCCGTCTGACGCCGTCCCGCCCCATACTGAGTGATCTGTATAACATCCGGCAGCTCGGCCCCGTGATGGTTAGGTAGATCGCTAGTCTCTGTTAAGCGGGCTTCTGGCCTCCAAACCCGACCCCTGGCCCCAGCTCCGGCTTCGCTGGCCTTCGCCGCCTGGCCGACTGGTCGTAACACCTCGCCCACCCCCGTCTGGACGCCGCCCCGCCCCCGTGGCAGGCGCCGCGAGCACGCGCATCCGGGCCTGCCACCGCGCGCCAACGGGCTTCGACAGCAAGCACCGCGCAGACGCCTG
>NZ_JARZHI010000014.1:0-215360 GCF_029946465.1 Polyangium sorediatum | reverse complement strand
GCAAGTCTTCGGGAGGTCCCCCCGGCTCCGTCACCATCAGCCGCGGCCTGGAACGCCTGGCACCCGCAGCAGAGATGCTGCGGGTCCTCAGGGAGAATGGGCTTGTGAGATGAGACCAGTGCTCAGGGCACGGCCTGGACCGAGGCTGGAAGAACTGCGCGGTGCGCAGTTCTTCCAACGGGCCGGTGGCAAGACCATGGAGGTGGGTGTCAAGCCGGCGACGTATGCGTTGCCCGTTGAGCCAGCAGCGCCGCGCTTTGCGTTGGCAGGATCGTCGCCGGTCTTGACCCTGGCTGTTCGATGAACTGCGCATCGCGCAGTTCATCGAGCTTGGGTCCAGCGCCTCGCTGGTCCGGGTCCAGGGGTGGACAACCCCTGGTCGGGGCCCGGGGTGAAACCCCGGCGCGGCGCCTCCAAGAAAGAAAAGCAAAGCTAAGGAAGCGTCGCAGAGCGAGGTCTGTCCGACTAGAACCTGCGCCCGGGCCGCCCGCGGTCTTCGAGCAGCCGCGCTGAGTCTGGCGCGTCCGAAGGCGCGATCACGCGTGATGTCCGCGCGCCTTCTGGTGTGGAGGTCCTGTTCGTCTCGACGATCCATGAGGCGAGCGCGAGCAGGACGACACCGACGAGTACGATTGCAGCGACGATCGCCGTCGCCATGGGCATGCGAATTCGAACGCCATCGACATGATTCATCTCGAGCGTCACGAACACCTCCGCGAAAGGGACGGACCCGAAACGGGCGGCCCGCGACGCTCTCTGCGCCGATCTTCGAGCCCCCCTCGATGTCCGTCCGATGGTCCACCGCCGCTTGAAAAGAGCGGCTCTTTCATCGTCCGTCGACCGGCGCACACTTTATCGCAAGGTGGCTCGAAATGGAGGAAAATCGGGCATTCGATCGGACATTGAATGTCCACGAGGGAACGGCAGAGCCCGCCTGCGTGACGCCGGCCTGCCGTGCGGTACGCTCTGCGCCCACATGACCACACGCGCCGAGGAACGTGAGCTCATCCGCGAGGCCCTGCGCCTCCTCGACGTCGACCGCTTTGCGCTCGCGCTGCACGACCCGAGCTTCCCTGCGGATCCCGACGAGGACATCGGGCGCGGATCGCCGTATGGCTACGCTGCGGCCCGATTCTTCCGTTTTGCCCGGGACCTCGGCTTCAGCGCGATTCTCCTCGGCCCGCAAGGGGATCTCTCCGAAGGCAACGCCTCGCCGTACGATGGCGCTTGCTTTTCGCGCGCCACCGTCTCCATTGCGCTCGCGCCCCTCGTCCGGGATTCCGCCTGGGAGGGTCTCCTCCGCCCGGAGACGCTCGCGTCCCTCGTCGCCGATCGCCCTCTCGGCCCGGCTGGCCGCGCGCATCACCGTTACGCCTCCGCGGCTGTGCGCTGCGCGCTCGACGAGGCCTTCGCGTCCTTTCGAGAAAAACGTCGGCGCGGCACCTTGGCGCCCGCGCTCGCCTCGTTCGCCGAGCGGCTCGAACCGTGGCGCGCGCGGAACATCGACTGGATCGAGCGGGACGCGCTGTACGAGCGGCTCGCGAGGGAACACGGCAGCGGCCATTTCAAGGACTGGCCCGCCCTCGACGCGCGCCTCTTCGCGCCCTTGCCCGGGGACGAGGCTGCGGCGGCTGCGCGCCTCGCGGCGCTCCGGTCACGCGACGCGCAGGCCATCGAGGCCCACGCGTTCCGCCAGCTCCTCGCGCGCGAACAACACGCCGCCTTGCGCGTGGTTCTTCATTCGCTCGACCTCGTCCTCTACGGCGACCTCGCCATTGGCTTCGCCCCGCAGGACGAATGGTCGAACCTCTCGATCCTGCTCTCGGGCTACCGCATGGGCGCCCCGCCGAGCCGCACGAACCCCGAGGGACAACCTTGGGGGTATCCTGTCCTCGATCCCGCGTGCGCGCGCGGCGCTGCGCGGACCTTCCTCCGCGCTCGCATGACGGCCATGTTCGAGGCCTACGACGGCGTGCGCATCGATCATCCCCATGGCCTCGTCGACCCCTGGGTGTACGACGCCACCGCGGCGGACCCGCTCGCGGCCGTCCAGCGCGGCGCGCGCCTGCGCTCCTCGCCGGACCTGCCCGATCACCCGCGCCTCGCCGCGTTTGCCATTCCGCGTCCGTCGCAGATCGATCGCGACCTCCCTCGGTACGCCGACGGCTGGGTGCGCGCGCTCGACGCCGCGCAGGGGGACGCGTACGGCACCCTGTTCGACGCGCTGGTCGAAGCCGCGCAGGCGAGGGGACGCGCCGCCGATACGCTCTTTTGCGAGGTCCTGAGCACGCTGCCCGCGCCGGTCGCGGCGGTGCTCGCGCGGCATGGGCTCGGCCGGTTCCGCGTGACGCAAAAGGCGAACCTCGACGACCCGCGCGACGTCTACCGCAGCGAGAATGCCGAGCCCGCCGACTGGATCATGATGGGCACGCACGACACGCCCTCGATGTGGGAGCTCGCGGCGTCGTGGCGGGCCGAGGACACACGCGCGGCGCAGGCCGCGTACCTTGCGCGGCGGCTCGGGGCGCCGGGGCTCGCGGCGGATCTCGTCCGCGACGCGGGCCTGCTCGTCGCGGCGAAGCTCGCCGATGCTCTGGCCAGCAACGCCCGGAGCGCGATGATCTTCTTCGCGGACCTGTTCGGGCTGCGGGAGCGGTACAACGTGCCTGGCACGATCAGCGACGACAACTGGTCCTTGCGCGTGCCCGCGGGGTGGGAGACGGGCTACTTCGAGGCGCGACGCCGGGGCGAGGCGCTCGACCTGCGGCGGGCGCTCGCGCTCGCGCTGCGGGCGCGGGCGGCCGGGGCGACGGGCGACCTCGAAACGCTCGCGGCGCGGCTCTCGGCCTTGCCTTGAACGGCGCCTGAGGTCGGTCCGGGGCCCACACTCGTGCCAGGTCGGACACCTACTCAGGAAGGCGGGGGGTGACGTGTGCCAGCCGGGCGCGGGAGGTCGGAGCGTCAGGCTGTTACGCCTTCGCGCCCGCTGGCTTCGCAGCCTCCGGCCGCCCCAGATGCGCCTTCGCCCACGTCCTGAAATCCGTGGTCGCAATCCCGCGCGCCCGCGCGTACTCCGGCCGGGCGGGGCTGTCGACGACGTTCATCCGCTCCTGCGAGGTGACGAAAGCCCTCCAGAGCCCCTGGGCGAGCGCCTCCTCCGCCGTGAGCGACGGCGCCTCGATCGGCGTGCCGAGCACCTCCGAGAGGACCGCCGCGATCTCCCGCATCGACCGCCTGTCTCCCGCGAGCTCCAGTTCGACCCCCTTCCAGGCCACCGGGTCCGTGAAGGCCGCCGCCGCCGCCGCCCCGATGTCCTGCAGCGCCACCAGCGAGAGCACCGTGTCCGGCGCGAGCACCGTCAGGAGCCGGTCCTCCACCCCATTCGCGAACAGAAACGACGGCCGCACGAAGTTCTCCATGAAGAACGACGGCTTCAGCAACGTGAACGAGCGGAACCCCGCGCCGCGCACGAGATCCTCGATGTACGCCTTGCTCTCCCAGTAATGGACGCCCGACGCCGGCGAGCCCCACCCCGGCTGCCGCCGCTGATACTCCCCCGCGCCCGAGACCGACGTATGCACGAATTGCGGCACGCCCACCGCCCGCGCCGCCTCCACGATGTTCTTGCCCTGCCGCCGCTCGTCGTCGCCTTCGAGGTTCTTCAGGTTCGGCATCTGCACCGAGAACACCCCCCGCGCCCCGGCGCAGGCAGCCCGCAGCGAGGCCGGCTCGTCGAGATCGCCGCGCACGAGCGTCGCGCCGAGCGCGCCGAGCGCCCGCGCCCCTTGCGCCTCCACGTCGCGCACCAGCACGCGCACCGGCGCCCCGCGCGCGAGCAGCGCCCGCGCGACCGCGCCCCCCTGCCTGCCCGTCGCGCCCGTCACGAGGACCGGGTCGGACGAAGTCGCCCCCATTGCGAGAATCGGATCGGATGTCGTTGCAATCGTCATTGGCAGGTCATACGCCCTGCGGTATGGACGATCAATGCCTCGCCGTCCAAACCTCGTATCCAAGACGCCAGAGTTGCTGGACCTTCAGGACCCCCGCGGCGACGTCCTCGCCGACGTGCTCAGCGTGTCCCTGCTCCCGAACGCCCTCTTCAAGTGCATCGAGGCCCGGTCCCCCTGGGGCCTGCGCGTCCCGACCCGCGACCGCGCCGTCTTCTACCTGATCGCGCGCGGCCAGGCCCTCCTGGAGGTCGACGGCGAGCCTCCGCGCAGCCTCTCCCCCGGCGACGTCGTCTTCGTCCCGCACGGCACGGCGCACACCCTCCGCGACGAAGCGGCCCGCCACCTGTTCGTGGTCCATGACGGCCCGGCTTGCGCCGCCTCCGGCCCCGCCCGCATCGGCGGCGATGGAGCCCTCACCACCCTGCTCGCGGGCTTCTTCGCCTACACCGGCGGCGTAAAGCCCCTCCTGCTCGCGCGTGTCCCCCAGGCCGTGGTCCTGTCCCCCTCCGGCGATACGCCGCGTCCGTGGAGCGCCGCCACCATCGACCTCATGCTCGCCGAGATCGCCTGTCCCGGCCCCGCCAGCACCCTCGTCCTTCAGCGCCTCGCCGACGTCCTCTTCGTCCAGGTGCTCCGCAACCTCCCCACCCACGAGGGCAGCGGCCTTTCCGAGGCCCTCTCCGACCCGCCCGTGCACCACGCCTTGAACCTCATGCACACCCGCGTGAACGAGCCCTGGACCGTCGCCCGGCTCGCCGCGCTCGTCGGCCTCTCCCGCTCCGGCTTCGCCTTACGCTTCACCCAGGTCGTCGGTGATCCGCCCCTCCAGTACCTCGCCCGCTGGCGGATGGCCCGCGCCGCCGAGCTTCTGCGCGAGACCGACGACACCATCGCCCAGATCGCCGCGCGTGTCGGCTACGAGAGTGTCCCGTCCTTCAGCAAGGCATTCAAACGCTGGCAAGGCAGGAGCCCGACCCTTCACCGCACCATGCAGGGCTAGCTGTCAGGGAAAACGCACGACGCCAGGCTCTTCGAGCAAGCCCCGAAATTCATCAATCGCACCGCTCTCATAACGTTCCAGGACGGAATTCGTCCCTCCCGCAGCAGGAACCCGCGGCCGAATCAGGTTGCCGGCTCCCTCTCGGATCGTACCCTGTCGCGGATTGCCGGGAGGGGCATTGCCTTGAACAGCGGGGACATGATCGCTTCGAGATACATCCTCGAGCGCCCGCTGGCGAAAGGCGGGATGGGGGCGGTGTGGGTGGCGCGGCACGTCGAGCTCGATGTGCACGTCGCCCTGAAAGTCATGGCGCCCGAGCACGCCGATACCTCGTTCGCCCGCGACAGATTTCAGCGCGAAGCGAGGGCCTGCGCGCAGATCCAGCACCCGAATGTCGTGGCCGTCCACGATTACGGCGTCGCAGACGGCGTGCCGTTCCTCGTGATGGAGCTGCTCCAGGGCGAAGATCTGCAAGGTTGCCTCGCGCGGGAGGGCCGCCTCTCGCTCCCCGCCGCCATTGCCGTGATCCTGCCCGTCTGCAAGGGGCTCCGGCGCGCGCACGAGCTCGGGATCATTCATCGCGACATCAAGCCGAGCAATGTGTTCCTCGCGCGCCAGGGCGAGGACGTGATCATAAAAATCCTCGATTTCGGCGTCGCGCGGATCACGCACGATTCGTCCGGCCAGACCACGCGCACGGGGGTCTTGCTCGGCTCGCCGAGCTACATGAGCCCCGAACAGGCGCGCGGCCGGCACGTGGATCCGCGCAGCGACCTCTGGTCGCTCGCCGTCGTCCTTTACGAATGCCTGACCGGCCGGACGCCGTTCGGATCCCAGGCGCTCGGCGAGCTGCTCCTCGAGGTTTGCACCGAGCCGATCGCCCCGCCCACCACGTTCGCGCCCGATCTCCCGGCCGTCGTGGATTCTTTTTTCGCGCGGGCGCTCGCGCGAAACCCGGAGGAACGATTCCAGAGCGCGGAGGCCTTCGCCGACGCCCTCGATTCGCTCCGCGGCGGGATGCCGAACCTCACGCTCGGGCTGCCCCGCGGAATGGGACGGGATCCCGCGGCGCCCGAGGTCTCCTCGTCCCAGACGCCGCCGCCCACCTTGACGCCCACGGCGCCCGGCATCGCCACCACCACGATGGGCAGGAGCCGCCCGCGGGCCGCCCTGCTCGCGCTCGGGATCGTCGCGCCCATCGTCCTCGGGCTCGGCGCGCTCGCCGTCTATGGTTTCTCGTCGCCCGAGGAGCCCCTGGAGCCGGCGGGAGCGGCGCCGGCGGAGCCCATCGTGACACGCCCGCCCGACACCCCCGCGCCCACGGTGAGCGCGTCCGCGACGGCCGCGCCTCCGGAGACGGTCACGCTTCCGCATGCGGTGCCCTCCGCCGCGCCGCCCCCGGGCGTGCCCCGGACGTCGCGCAAGGCCCCCGCGCCCCGCGCCTCGTCGAAGCGCCCTTCGCCCGCACCGCCCGTGCCCACGCGCGACCCGACCTTCGGCTTTTGAATCGGGAGAACGTATGCGCCTTCGTTGGCTTGTCCCCCTCGTCCCCGCCCTTTTCCTCACGCTCGCGCCCCCGGCCCGCGCCACGGAGTCAAGACCGGCGAGCGCGCAGGACAAACGCGCCCTCGCCCTGGAGCACGCGCACCAGGGGCTCGATGCCTACCGCGCCGGGCGCTTCGAGGAGGCTTACGAGCATTTTCGCGAGGCCCAGGCGCTTTTTCCGGCGCCCACCTTGCTCGTGCACATGGCGCGTTGCCAGCGCAGGCTCGGCAAGGTCGTCGAGGCGAGGGCGCTTTATGAAGAAGTGCTCGCGCAAGGCTTGCCCGAAAACGCCCCGCCCCCGTTCGTGGAGGCGCGCCACAATGCCGAGAGCGAGCTCGCCGAAATGGAGGCCAAGCTCGCCGCAGAATCCAAGGCCACCGAGCGCCCCGCGCCCGTGCCATCCCGGGGATCCATCCTCCCCGGCGTCATCACGCTGGGGGCCTCCGCGGTGGGCCTCGGCGTCGGGGTCGCGACCGGGGCGATGTCGATGGCGAAGGTGTCCGACCTTCGCAGCCGATGCCAGGCCGACCATTGCGCCCCGGCCGATCGCGCCCTGGCCGATCAGGCCCGGACCCTCGGCCACGCCTCCACGGCGGCGTTCGTCGTGGGCGGCGCGGCGGCGGCGGCGGGCGTGCTTTTGCTCGTCCTCCGTCCGGGGGGCAAGGCGGGCGCCACCACGGGCGCCGTGAAGGTTCTCCGCGTCTCCGTGGGGATCGGCCGGGCGGATGTCGAATTTCGTTATTGAGGGACGGCCATGCACGTGTTTTCAACGGCCTCGGCGCGCCGGGGGCTCGGCGCGCTCCTCGGGGCGATCGGACTGCAGGGGGCGCTCGGGTGCAATACGATCACGGGGGTCGACGCGCTGCGCTTCGAGCCGTGCGCGCCCAGTTATTCCAGCATGACCGTGACGGAAGAGATCGGCAGCGACGGCGGGAGCGCATTCCACGACGCGTGCCCGGAGGGCGAGGTGCTCGTGGGCCTGCAGGGCGGCGTCAATGGTCCCATCCTCTCCGGGATCAGCGGCATTTGCGGGGCGGTGCGGATCTCGGAGGCGTCCCCGGTCGAGATCACGGTCACGGCCGGCGAGGCAATGCCGACCGTGCGGGGGGTGATGTCCTCGGAGGAGCCGGAGTCGCGGCGCTGCCCGCCGAACGAAATGGTCGTGGGCTTCAGCGGGAGCACCACCCTTTACGACCCCAACGCCCCGCGGCCCATCCTCTGGCGCGTCGCGCTCGTGTGCGCGCCCCTTGTCATCGAGGGCCCGCACGAAGCGGCGTCGATCTCGCTCGGAGAGACCACGAGCACGCCCTCCCTGGGCGGCGCGGAAGATGCGGGCGACACATTCGATCCCGTTCCTTGTCCCGAGAACCAGGTCGCCCGGGCGATCCAGGGGCGCTCGGGATTGCTCGTCGACGCGCTGGGCCTCGGCTGCGCGGAGCTCTCGCTCGCGTGCCCGTGGGCCCGGTCCGGCTCGGAGGAGTGAGATGCGCGGCTTACGCTTGATCTTCGAATCGTTCCGGCCGAAATCCCCGCGGGAGGATCTGTCCGTGCGCACCTTTTCGGTGCGCGAGACGATCTCCGAGCCGTTCGAGGTCTCGATCATGGCGCGCTCCCACGACGCCAGCATCGATCTCGAATCCATCGTGGGCAAGCCCGCGGCGTTCGTCATGGATCGCGGCGAGCATTTTTCCATCGGCCAGGCGCGGCGCCGCTGGGAGGGCATCTGCACGCACATCGAGCAGATCCGCGTCGAGGATTCGGAGACCGGCGAGTCCACCTACACGCTGACGATCCTGCCCAAGGTGTGGCTGCTCGGGCAACGGCTCGGCTACCGGGTGTTTCAGCACCTCTCCATCCCGGACATCGTGGACAAGCTGCTCGGGGAATGGAAAATCCAGCACAAGTGGGCCATCGATCGGGGCGCATATCCCCGGCTCGAATACCGGGTCCAGCACGGCGAGAGCGAGCTCGCGTTCCTGTCGCGCCTGCTGGAGGAGGCGGGCATTGCCTATTCGTTCCCCGACGAGGACGGCGCCGGCACCATGCTCCAGTTCTCCGACGCGCTCGCGGCGGGCAAGCCCCATCCGCACTCGCCGCTCACGTTCGACGACGCGCCGAACCGCACCGCGCCGAAGGAATACGTGACGGCCGTGCAAATGAGCCACCGCGTGCGGCCCGGCGCGTACGTGGTGCGCGACCACGACTTCCGCCGCCCCGATTTCCCGAGCCAGGCCGAAGCCCCGAAGGCGATCGACCCCGAGTTCCGCTACGAGCAGTACCATTACCACCCGGGCGCGCTGCTCGTCGAGACGACGAAAGGCGCCGGCGCCACGCCGGTCGCGGACGACAAGGGGATGGCGCGGCACGACGAAGCGTTTGGCGTCACCCGCGCGACGCAGAGCCTCCAGGCGGAGCGCCACGAGAAGCGGGTCGTCACGTATACGACGAACTCGATGATCCTCGCGCCCGGGGTGATTTTCGTGATCCAGGACCACCCGCACCAGGGCCTCGTCCAGCAGCGCTTGCTCGTGACCGAGCTTTGCCTCTCGGGCAGCGTCGTGTCGGAGTGGGAGATGAGCGGCCGGGCCGTGTTCGCGGCCGATCCGTACCGGCCGCCGATGGTGACGCCGAAGCCGCGGGCGCTCGGAATGGAGAGCGCGGTGGTGGTGGGGCCGCGGGGCCAGGAGATCCATACCGACGAGTTCGGCCGGATCCGCGTGCAATTCCCCTGGGACCGGGAAGGAAAACACGACGACGACAGCTCGTGCTGGATCCGCGTGAGCCAGGGGTGGGCGGGGACGGGCATGGGATCGATCACGATTCCACGTGTGGGGCAGGAGGTGCTGGTGGGGTTCCTCGGCGGCGATCCGGACCAGCCGGTCGTGGTCGGGCGGGTCTTCAATGGGAAGAACCTCGTGCCGTACAAGCTGCCCGAGCACAAGACGCGGAGCACGCTGAAGAGCGCGTCATCGCCCGGCGGGGGCGGCTCGAACGAGCTCTTGTTCGAGGACGCGCGGGGAAAGGAGCTCGTGTACGTGCACGCGCAGCGCGACCTCCACGCGCAGGTGCTCGGCGACGAGCACGAGCAGATTCAAGGCGATCACCGGATGCTGGTCGGCAAGCGGCAGGACATCGTGATCAAGGCCGAGAAAAAGGAGCTCGTCGTCGGGCGGAGTGATCTACACGTGGGCGGGGACGAGCGCCGGCAGGTGGACGGCAAAGCGTCGATCACGGTGGGCGGGAGCCGTCACGAAAAGGTGCAGCGGAGCCACGCCCTTTCCGCCGGGCAGGAGATTCACCTCGCGGCCGGAACGTCGGTCGTGATCGAAGGCGCGCTGGATCTCACGCTGAAGGGGCCCGGCGGGTTCATTCGAATCGATCCGAGCGGAGTGTCCATCGTGGGCAACCTGGTGCGAATCAACAGCGGGGGCGCGGCCGGCGCGGGGAGCGGGGCAGCCCCGGACGCCCCCGAAGACGCGCTCGAAGCCGTGGTGGAGCTGCCCGGCGCGGGCACGCCATGAATCGAGGAGGGGGACGATGCCGCCTGCAGCGCGTTTGACCGATCTGCACGTATGTCCTGTCATGCCCACGGGGGGGCCGATCCTTCCGCCTTGTGAGCCGCGGGTGCTCATCGGGTACATGCCCGCGGCGCGTATGGGCGACGCGACGACGTGCGCGGGGCCGGATGTGATCATCGGGGGAGAACCGACGGTGCTGATCGGCTATCGGCCAGCGGCGCGGCTCGGGGATCCAACAGCGTACGGGGGGGTCATCACGATAGGGTGTCCGAACGTGCTGATCGGCAAGAGCGCGCAGGCGCGGACGCTCGAACGCGCGGCGCAGGAGGGGACGCCGTTATGCGAGCCATGCGCGTGATCCTCGAAGTGCAATGGGGAAAGCTCGCGTCGCAAAGGGCGGTGCTCACGCCCGGCGGATCGCTGCGCGTGGGGCGGACCGAGCTCTCCGACGTCGTGATCCCCCACGATCGGCAGATGTCAGGGGTGCATTTCGAGGTGTCGTGGGACGGGGCGCGTTGTGTCGTGCGAGATCTCGGGAGCGCCACAGGGACGTGGCTCGACGGGCAAGAGGTGCGCGAGGGGGAGGCGCGGAACACGTCGTGGATCCGCGCAGGCGATACGGTGTTCATGGTCTTCTTCGAGGGAGCGACCTCGCACCCGCGCCCCGCGGACGCGCCGGAGGTGGCCTCGCAAAAGGAGAAAGCACGCGACGCGCTGCTCGCAGAAACGACGCCGCTGTTCGCACTGCTCGACGGAGCGCGCGCCCCGCGAATACGAGAACTCCTGCGAGAATCGATAGACGAGCACCGCTCGCTGTACGAAGGCGTGCAAGGCGACGCACTCGGCGAGGTGGCGCCGTATCTCGTGCGCCTATCGCCGGAGAGCGATCTCTTTGAAAAGCTCGTCGACGAGGGATGGGGACAGAGCTGGGGCGTCTATCTCACCAGCGAGCGTCCCCTCCCAGAGGTGCGGCGGCATCTGCGGCGGCTCACGATGGTGGATGCTGAGGGAGAAGCAAAACGTCTCTATTTCCGCTTTCAGGACCCGCGGGTGCTCCGGCGCTTTCTGGTGATGAGCAACCTGCGCCAGCGAGCAGAAATGTTCGGCGTGATCCTCGAAGCCTTCCTGATGGAGGGAGAGCAGGGAGAAGTCCTCCGCGCTTCTCATGCCCCGGTGGCGCCATGACGCTGCTTCGCTGGGAGCCGCAGAGCTGGGGCGTTGCCCCAGGCCCCAGCAGGGGCTGTCCGCCCCTGCACCCGGACCAGCCAGGGGCTGGACCCAGGGTCGATGAACTGCGCGATGCGCAGTTCATCGAACAGGCCCGGTCAAGACCGGTAGCGGGGTTGCCAGCCGAGACAGGCGCGCGGCCGTCCAGCGGGCCGGTGGCAAGACCATGAGGAGGTTCGCTGGCGTTGGTTCGATGAGCTGCGCGATGCGCAGTTCATCGATGAGGCCGTGTCTTCAAGCTTGGAGGCCGAGCCCAAAAGCGACGGGCACGTGTGTGCGAGGGATGGGGGCATGTGTCCGAAGAGACGACGTCGAGCCTCCGGAGACACGAGGACGTGCCTTGGAGGGACGGGGACGTGTCTCTGGGACGTGCCGTCGAGCCTCCGGAGATACGAGGCCGTGCCTTGGAGGGACGGGGACGTGTCTCTGGGACGTGTCGTCGAGCCTCCGGGGGTACGAGGCCGTGCCTTGGAGGAACGGGGGCGATGGAAGGAGCGGCGGGCTCGTGGCGTCGAGAGATGGCCGCGATGCAGGAGACCATGGGCGCATCGCCCGAAGACCTACGGCCCCATCGCGTGGAGAGACGGAGCCGTGCTGTTTGGAACGTGAGGTCACCGCGTCACGCCACGACGTCATGCGACGAGACGTTGGCCGCCGACCTGTCAACGCTGCGGCCTTTGGTAGGCAACATCATCCCTGGCCTTGACCGACGGCGGCGTTCCCCCACCAAGACAGCCGCGCTACGGCTTCTGCTGTCCCCCCGGCATCTTCGTCGGCCTGTTTGAAAAACTGCGCACCGCGCAGTTTTTCAACCCTGGGTCCAGCGCCTCGCTGGTCCGGGGTCGAGGGGGCGGACAGCCCCCCGCGGGGTCCGGGGCAGCGCCCCGGCGCGACGGAGCCTCCTCCGTCACCATCCGTCCGTGGACCCGATTCGCGTGATTCCTACGCCCCGCAGCGCCACCGGGCCTGCGGCCTGCGCGTCTGCTGCGAGGTGCGCCTCCGCCACCAGGCGCGCCGAGAACCTCGTGGACATTGGCAAGACCTCCACGAGCGCCTCTGGGAGGTAGACGGGTATTTCGCGTTCCTCTCCGGGGATCTGCACGATGCCTCGCAGATGTTTTCCTCCGAAGACGGCTTGCCGTTGATAACGACGGTGTTCGAGGAGCAGCCGCTCCGTTCGTAGGGAGACCTCTGCCGGCGTCACGATGCGCTTCTTCGCTTGTGCGTATGCTGCCTCGATCGCCGCTCCTAGCTCCCGCGCCGCCACCGGATCTCGAAGGGAATCTGCGGCGCTCAGGTAGTCGCGTGCGGCGGTGACGGCCTCCTTCACGCGCTCGTCTCCGCCCGCGGTCGGCGCTACCACCGCCACGAGCGCTTGTAGCGATTCGATTTCGTCGAACCAAAGGCACACTTCTCCTTCGACGAGGACGAGCGGCGCGACGAACCGGCCGTCTTTGCGAATGGCAGACCGCACTGCTTCTCGGATCGCCTCCTCGCCCTGCGCCGAGCCGTGCGCGAGGACTTCGAAGATCTCGCGCCGCTCCTCCATGTCGGCGGGCTCGAAGCCGAGCTCCGGATCGTCGATGTCTGGATCGAGCGGCTTGTCTGCGAGGGCCTCCAGGATCGTCCGCCATGCCGGCTGCCGGCGGATGCGCGGCAAGCTCCGCGGATCGAACCACAACAGGTCGAAGACCCGCGCGGGCACGGGCTGCTGGGTTCGCGCGGGGAGCGCCTCCTGCATCTCGGGCAACGGATCGACCTCGGCTGCGGCGTTCGAGGCGGAGAGCGCGCTCGGCGGCGCGAGGGGCATGCCGGAGAGGAGGGGCGGCGGAGCAATGGGCGGGGGCGGCGCAATGGGCGAGGGCGGCGGCGCGATGGGCGAGGGCGGCGGCGTCGCGATTTCGGGTTGCCGCGCGGGTAGGAATCCCGCGCGGAAGGGGAGCGCGGGTCGCGGCGGCGGCGCTTCCTGCATCTCGGGCGGGAGGGCCAGCGTCGAGGTGGGCAGCGGCCGACGTTTGCCCGAGGAGGGCGGCGGGGCGGCCGCGCGCTGCGGCGGATCGAACCAGGCGAGCGGCTCGCCCGCCACTTCCACGCCGGCCACGACGCGCAGCGCTTCGAGGGCCTGTTCGTGTGGGAGGTTCATCCAGCGCCGGAACACCACCGTGCACCGCTGCTCGTCGCCGTCGATGCGCAGCGTGTCCAGGCAGAGGTCCATGGGCTGGCCGTCCGGGACCCCGAAGGCCGCGAGGCCATGGATCCGCGCGACCCCGCGCAGGCCGGGCAATCGCGTCACGAGCCGGGGCAGGGAAGGGTGGAGGCCTTCGAGCACGATGTGCTCGTCGCCCCGGAGAAGATCGGTCTGCTGGTCGAGGGGCGCGGCCTGGAAATAGGCGCCGTCGAAGCCGGGCGGGATCTCGACGATCCGGCCTTCGAGCGCGCTCCGCGGCGTCGCCCCGAGCAAACGCTTGCGCGCGGGCCAAGCGCGCGCGATGGGCCCGAAGCCCGCGGGGCGCCGCGGGTCGCCCGGGGTCAAGATCGTCGGTTCGCCCTCGTCGCTCCCCGCGCCGATCCCGAGGGGGTTGTCCGGGACATCCGGTCCGCCATACGCGCGCTCATAGACGATCGGAATTCGTTGGGCGCCCCGCGAATCCTTGAGGAGGAGCGTCTTGTCGAGCAGCACGCGCTCGCCCGCGTGCACCTGGAGCCGCGCGGCCGTCGCATGGCCGTGCCCCGTGAAGAGCACGTCGGCGCGCGCCAGGTAGGGGACGAGATCACTCGTGAAACGCACGCTCCGCGCGGGGTTGTCGCCGTGGTGGACTTCGTCCCGCAGGAGGGGCTGCGGCGGGACGCGCGGCATGGGCGCGTCGGGCGCGAAGGCGAATGTCGCCTTGGTGATGACGGTGGCGTGCAAGACGCCGCCCGTACGAAATGCAATGATCCCCGCCTCGGCGCCCGGGAGGGGCGAAATGGCGGCCACCCCATCAACAAGCATGAACGAGCGTATCACGAAGACACGCGCGCCGCCCCCGGCCGCAAAAATGCCGCGCGCGACATGTGAATTGTGTCCCGGGCAAGGGAGTTCCGCGCGGAACGTTTTGGTTTATTCGCTCGCGATGGCCGGCGGCCGCGGACCCGCCTTGCGGAGTGGGATCTCGCGGGTGAAGATCGCGAGGACGAGCGCGATGAGCCCGAGCGGGAACGCCCCGTCGAAGACACGCGTGACGGCCCGCGCGAAGGAGACGCGCACGGCGCGGTCTCCCGCGCGGCCGAGCTCGAGGGCCCGCGCTTCTTCGCGCGCGAGGGCCTCGGCGTCGGCGGAGGGCTCGCGGCGGAGGGCGTCGTACGTCGTATGGACCTCGTCCGCGAAGCGATCCTGCGCAGACCGGGGGACCTCGCCGGCGCCCTCCTCGACCATGCCGCCTTTGCGCAATCGATCCACGTCGAAGACGGCGTCGAACGGGGGACGCACCGCGGCCGGGACGTCCGCGCGCACCGGGCCGAGTGTATCGACGAGCCCGTGCGCGAGCGTGGTCGCGAGGACGATGCCAAAAATCGCGCTGCCCACGACCTGCCCGAGCTGCTGGAAAAACTGCCGTCCCGCGGTGGCCGTGCCGACGTGGTTGGAGGGGACGGCGTTCTGGATCGACAACGTGAGCATCGGCATCGCGGGGCCCATGCCGCAGCCGAAGACGAAGACGCAGAGGCCGATGGTCCGGAGCGTGCTGTCTGCGCTGAGCGTGCGCAGGAGGAAGAGGCCGACGCACGTGAGCACGAGGCCGCACACGATCACGCTCTTGTAGCGGCCGGTGCGGTGGACGAAGCGCGCGCTCAAGATGGAGGTCGGAACGATGGCGGCCGTGAGCGGCAGCATGGCCATGCCTGCGGCCCGCGCCGTCGCGCCGAGCGAATTGACGGCGAGCACGGAGATGAACAAGAGGGCCGCGAAGAACGCGGCGCCGACGCAAATCGAGGTGAGCGTCACGAGGACGAAGATACGATTGCGGAAGAGCGCGAACGGGATGATCGCGTGGGGGTTCTTCCGCTCGACGAGGATGAACAGGACGAGGCCCACGAGCGAGAGGCCGAGCATCCCGAGCACCCCGGGCGCGAGCCAGGCCGCGAGCGGTCGATCCCCGCGTAACGTGAGCAGGAGCGGGACCGTGGCGACGACCAGGAAAAGCGCGCCGAGCCAGTCGACCTTGCTTTCGAGGCCGCTGTGCAGGCGCGGCATCTTGGCGAGGATGAACGTGACGGCCAGGGCGCCGAGCGGCAGGTTGATGAAAAAGACCCAGCGCCAGCCGACGCCGTCCGTGAGCGCGCCGCCGAGGACGGGGCCGATGATGCTCGCGAGCGCGAAAACGGCGCCGAAGATGCCCTGATACCGCGGCCTGTCCGCAGGGGCGAAGATGTCGGCCGGAACCGCGAACGCCGTGGAGGTGATCGCCGCGGCCCCGAGGCCCTGGACGCCCCGGGAGACGACGAGCGCGAGCATGGAGGGCGAGAGGCCACAAAGGACCGAGCCCACGAGGAAGATGGCAATCCCGGTGAGGAGGATCGTTTTCCGACCGAGGCTGTCCGAGAGCTTGCCGTAAATGGGCACCATCGTGGTGCTGGCGAGCAGGTAGGCCGTCGAGGTCCAGGCATAATACTCCATGCCCCGGAGCTCACCGACGATACGCGGCAAGGCCGTGGCGACGATGGTTTGATCGAGCGCCGCGAGGAAAAGCGCCATCATCACGCCCACGAGCACGAGGGCCTTCGTGCGGGGCGCGAGCGTGCTCGCGTAATCGATGCGCTCGCCGTCAGGCATGGAGGGGGTGGTGGTAGCAGAAAGGGCCATGGCGTCACGCAGCGCGGGTGACCGAGGTCACGCCGCCGAGGTCGCCCTGGAACACGAGCGCTTCGAGCGCACGGGCCGCGACCTTGTCGTGTTTGAGCTTCTGGATCTCGGCGGAGGCGCGGCGGGCGCGGGCCCGGAGCGGTTCGTCCGCGAGGAGCGCCACGAGCTCGTCGCGGATCGTCTCGGGCGTGGCTTTGTCGAGGGGCAAATGGCGGCCGAGCCCCGCGCGCTCGACGAGCGACGCATTGAGGATCTGATCGCCGAAGAGCGGAACGACGAGCATGGGCAATCCATGGAGCAATGCCCGCCCCACCGTGCCCCAGCCGCCGTGCGTGACGAGCGCGCGCGCCTCTGGGAACACGACGTCGTGCGGGACGTAGCGCTCGATGCGAATGTGTTTGCCGAGGCCCTCGGGGACGTCGGCCGCGCTCGCCGCCGTGCCGAGGACGGGGACGTGGAGCGGCGCGACGGCTTCGAGCACGCGCCGGAACAGGCCATTGTCCTTGCCCGTGGTCGTGGTGCTGACGACGACCGTGCCGGGCTCGACGCGCGGCGCTTCCTTGCGAGATCCCGAGACGACATTGAAGGTCGTGGGGCCGACGAAGCTCTGGTGGTCGCGGAGCGCGACGTCCCCGGCGAGGCCGCGGTGCGCCATGATGATGTGCAGGTGCGGCGAGGCCATGGCGGAGACGAGGTCCGAAGCGCCGCGGGCATACGGAGGAAGGCCGAGCTTTTCGCGGTCGGCGCGGAAGGAGACGAGGCCGTTCAAGAGGGCGTGTTGCACGGCGGGGAGCTTGCCGAGGGGGCGTAGCTTCGACGACGCCTGGAACACCAGGGGCAATTCGTCCCGCGTGAGGACCGTGCCCATGTTGCCGGCGCTCGCCCAGGGGATCCCCGCGCGCTCGGCGGCGAAGGCCGCGCCGTAATCGAAGAAGTCGTACACGACGCAATCGACGCGCTCGCGGCGCAAGACGGGCGCGAGCTCTTGCGCGAGCAGGACGTTCCTCGCCTGGAAAAAACCTCGCATGAACGGGAAATGCAAGAGCCGCGGCATCCACGCAGGCAGGCCGAGGTGCGGCGTGTGCGCGGAGAAATCCTGCACATCGACGATTTGCTCGTAGGGGACGAGCTCGGCGCCGGCCGCCTTCACCTCGGCCGCCCGGTCGGCCTTCGTCTTGAAGAGCACCCGATGGCCCCGCGAGGTGAGCTGCTCGGCCAGGTCGAGGACACGAAGCAGGTGGCCCGACGCCGTCGAGCTGGTCAGCAAAAACGTCCCGGTCCTCGGTGCATCGTCGCGCATCGCCCTGCTCCTCTCCCCGCGGCGTAACCGCAACTGGCAGTTGCGATGATGTAGCAGGCAACATCACCATGGCAACTAGGAGTTGCGATTGGGTTCGACAAGTCCGGGGAAGTTGGCTTCACTGGGCGCTTGTGATGCGATCGGCGGGCGTGGACAGGTCATGAAGGAGAAGCTGAGTTCTTCCGAGCGGCGGGCGCTGGTGCGGGGGGAGCCGGTCGTGCGAGGGGTCCTCACGGCGACGCTGGAGGAGCTGGCCGAGGTCGGCTACGAGGCGCTGCGGATCGAGGACGTGGCCACACGCGCCGGGGTGAACAAGACGACGGTGTATCGGCGCTGGCCGACGAAGCAGGACCTCGTCCGCGCGGCGTTCCAATCGATCACGGTCGATCGCGCCGTCACGCCGGACACGGGCTCGCTGCGCGGCGATCTGATCGTGATCGCGCGGCACATCGCCACGCAGGCGAGCTCGCCCGAGCTCTTGGGCCTGCGGCGGCTGCTCTTCGCCGAGGATCGGGACGCCGATCTCGTGGCCATCGCGCAGTCGATCCACGAATCGATGGAGGCGTTGCCGCGCCCGGTGATCGAAGCGGCCGAGGCGCGGGGCGAGCTCGCCCCCGGCATTGACGCGACCCTGATATTCCGCTCGCTCGCGGCGACCATTCACCACCGGCTCGGGCTCGAGCGCCGGCCGATCGACGAGGGGTTTCTCGCAGGGCTCGTCGAGCTCTTGCTCGTCGGCGCCCTCGCCCCGGACAAACGGGTGTAGACGCGCGGCTCAGGCGCGCGGCGGGAGGGCGATCCGGCGCTGGTTCTCCGCGAGCCACGCGGCGAAGGAGCGGAGGTTCGGGTTCAGCACGCGTGTCCGCGCGACGTCCCGGAGGCCGCAATAGTCGGCCTCGAAATCACGCTTGAACTGGAACATGTTCGCGAGGTCGTCCACGCCGGGGATATCGAGGCGGCGGTAGACGTCCAGATCGATGGCGTTGTAGCGGACCTCCTCGCCGGCGATGGCCGAGAACGCGGCCGCGAGTTCGCTCCCGGTGAGGTGGTCGCTCGCGACGCCGAGGCGTTGCCCGATGAAATCGGCGCCGCGCTCGAAGATGCGGTACGCCGCGCGCCCGATGTCCTCCGTCGCGATGCCCGGCAGCCTGGCCGGGCCCAAGGGCATGGTGAGCGCGAGGCGGCCGTCCTCGCCGCGCTGCGGGCCCATGCCGAGGTGAATGAAGTTTTCCCAGTAAAACGCGGTGTGAAAGAACGTCGTCGGGACGCCGAGATCGAGGAAGGTCGTGTCGGCTTCGCCCTTCGCGTCCATGTGCGGGACCTTGTATTTTCCGCGCAGCGTCGGGATGCGGCCGTCCGCGAGCGGCACCCACCTGCGCGTGTCCTCGATCGTCGACCAGATCACGTGCTCGACGCGCGCGTGCAGCGCCGCCCGGGCCATCGCGCGTGCTTGTTCGGTCTCTTTTTCCGGGGAAGCGTGGTCCCAAAAAAACGTGACGCAGTACGCGCCGTGCGCGCCCTCGAACGCGCGGCGCAGGCTCGCCTCGTCGTCGAGGTCGGCGGCGACGACCTCGGCGCCGAGGCCACGGAGCTCCTTCGCGGCGGGCGAATCGACGTTCCGCGTGAGGGCGCGGGCGCGAAAGGCGCCACTCGGATGGGCGGTGATGGCGCGGACCAGACCTCCGCCCTGCGCGCCCGTGGCGCCGACGACGGCAATGACGCGTTTCGTTGAGCTCAAGACTCCCTCCTCTTTCCTCGGCGCGCACTCTGGCACGCTTCGTCCTGCCCCGAAAGTCTTCGGCATGGTACGCTCTTCGTATGGGGCTTTACGTTGGCCATTTCGATTTCACCGCGCAACTGTTGTGGACGGTCCCCGCGCTGTTTTCCCCGGAGGAATGCGCGTCGATCCTCGACGGCGCGCAGGGCGGGGCCTGGCTGCCGGCGACGGTCAACGCCGAGGAGGGGCGTGTCGTCGATCCCCGCATTCGATCGAGCACCACGGCGGTCCTGCGTGATCCCGCGCTCGCGGACGAACTCTTTCGCCGGGTGAAACCCCACGTGCCCGAGCGCATGACCACCGAGCTCGGCGCGCGCGGCCGCGTCGCCATGCACCTCGCGGGGATCTTTCTCCCGCTCCGGATCTACCGGTACGAGGTGGGGCAGCATTTCGGCCTGCACCAGGATCAATCCTACGCGGGCGAGGGCGGGACGCGGAGCCTGCTCACGCTGATGGTGTATCTGAACGAGGGGTTTGCCGGCGGCGCGACCGAATTTCCCGAGCAAGAGCGCATCATCGTCCCGAAAACCGGCGACGCGCTGCTCTTCCAGCACATGCTCCTCCACGCGGGAAATCCCGTCACCGACGGCACGAAATTCGTCCTCCGCTCCGACGTGCTCTATCGACCGGTCCCTTGATCAAAAGGCACGAAGGGCCGCAAATCCCGACAAATTGACGAGCAATTTCACGACCGGCAGGGACGCTCCGCCGCCCGTGTTCTTCCTGCGAGCCCGACAGGGCCCGCGCTCGGAAGCGAACACCGAAACACGTAAGGAGCTGCCATGCCCGGACACCACGTCCTGTTCGTCCTGTCTTTCCTCCCCGCGCTCGCCGCGCTGCTCGCCCCCTCCACGACGCGCGCCGAGGAGCCCACGAGGCCTTTCGGATCGCGCGGCCAGGTCGCGCTCGACGACATCGTGTCGCTCAGCGCCGGCGGCAGCCCCCTCGGCTACCCGCTGGTGTTGCCTCTCGGCAGCGGGAGCGGGAGCTTCGGGCTCGGGTACAGCGGCATCGCCGGGTATACGCGCTCGACCACGAGCCGCACCCCGGGGCAGCCGGGCGGCAACGAGAGCACAACCGACATGGTGTGGCTCGCGCCTTCGCTCGACGTCTTCGTCGGGAGCCATTTCTCGATCGGCGGCACGGTCGCCGCCTCCTACGCGCGCGGGTCGCAGGAGGTGGTCAAGTTCGACGGGCGGACGCTGCGCTCGGAGGGGAGCGGATTCGGCTTCGCGATCGCGCCGCGCGTCGGATACGTGGTCCCGCTCGGCGCGTCGTTCGCGCTCTGGCCGCGCCTCACGCTCGCCTACGGCGGCGGCGACACCGAATACGAGGGGGAGACGCCCGATGCCGCCTTCCTATCGTCCAATCGCAGCATCCGCGGCATCGCCGAGCTCGGCCTCGTCGCGCGGATCCATCGCTACGTGTACCTCCGCGCCGCGCCCAGCCTCGTCGTCGCGGCCTCTCGCTCCGGCGGGACCACATCCGCCGCGATACTTTCGACCGACGACCAGAGCTTCACCGTCCGGCTCGGCGCGACCGCCGGCCTCGGGATCCTGCTCGGAAATTGATGGATTCCTCGGGCTCCCAGCAATGATCGGTCGGGTGCGGACGGATTGCCGCACCGGGTCGAACCCGTACCGCGACGCACCAGGCAAGGAAGAAATTGCTGCATCGCAGCAAGATGGACTGTGCTTCGGACGTCGATCGCCGTACGATCGTAGGCTGTGAAGCATCAGGCGCCGCCGCCCCGCCAGGGCCTCTACGACCCGCGCAACGAGCACGACGCGTGCGGGCTCGGGTTCATCGCCCACATCAAGGACAAAAAGAGCCACGCGATCGTCGCGCAAGGCCTCGAGATCCTGAAGAACCTGACCCACCGCGGCGCCACCGGCGCAGACCCTCTGCAAGGCGACGGCGCGGGCATCCTGCTGCAGATCCCGCACGCCTTCTTCGTGCGCGAGTGCGCGCTCGCCGGCATCACGTTGCCCGAGCCCGGCGAGTACGGCGTGGGCATGATGTTCCTGCCGCAAGATCCCGGCGCGCGCGCGGCCTGCGAGCACGAGGTGGTGCGCGCCATCGTCGCCGAAGGGCAGGAGGTCCTCGGCTGGCGCGACGTGCCGGTGAACAACCACGGCCTCGGCGAGGGCGTCAAAGCGAGCGAGCCCGTCATCCGGCAGGTCTTCGTCGGGCGTGGCCTCTCCACGCCGGACGTCGAGGCCTTCGAGCGCAAGCTCTACATCATCCGCAAGCGCGCAGGCCACGCGATCCGCGCGCTCGGGATCTCGCGCGCGGGGCAGTTCTACGTGCCTTCGTTTTCAGCGCGGACGATCGTGTATAAGGGCATGCTGCTCGCGCACCAGGTCGGCGAGTTCTACGTGGACCTGAAGGACAAGGCGGTCGAGTCCGCGCTCGCGATGGTGCACCAGCGCTTCTCGACGAACACGTTCCCCTCGTGGGATCTCGCGCATCCGTTCCGGCTCATCGCGCACAACGGCGAGATCAACACGCTGCGCGGCAACGTGAACTGGATCCGCGCGCGCCAGCAGAACATCGCCTCGAAGCTGCTCGGCGACGGCTTGCAGAAGATCTGGCCGCTCATCTACGACGGCCAGTCGGACTCGGCCTCGTTCGACAACGCGCTCGAGCTGCTCTACTTCGGCGGCTACTCGCTGGCGCACGCGATGATGCTGATGATCCCGGAGGCGTGGGCCACGAACCCGCTGATGGACGAGCGCCGGCGCGCGTTCTACGAGTACCACGCGGCGCTGATGGAGCCGTGGGACGGGCCCGCGGCGATCGCGTTCACGGACGGGCGGCAGATCGGCGCCACGCTCGATCGGAACGGCCTCCGGCCCGCGCGGTACCTGCTCACGGACGACGACTACGTGATCCTCGCCTCCGAGGCGGGCGTGCTCGACATCCCGGAGCGCAAGATCGTCAAGAAATGGCGCCTGCAGCCGGGGAAGATGTTGCTCATCGACCTCGTCGAGGGGCGCATCATCGACGATCAGGAGCTCAAGACGAAGCTCGCGAAGCACAGGCCCTACCAGAAGTGGCTCGATCGCACGCAGCTCCGCCTGGAGAACATCCCGATGCCGGACTACGTGCCCGTGCCCGACAGCGACAAGCTGCTCGATCGGCAGCAGGCGTTCGGCTACACGCAGGAGGATCTCCGGCTCGTGATGGCGCCGATGGCGGCGACCGGCGAGGAGGCCATCGGCTCGATGGGCGACGACACGCCGCTCGCCGTGCTCTCCGATCGGCCAAAGCCGCTCTTCGGTTACTTCCGGCAGCTCTTCGCGCAGGTGACGAACCCGCCGATCGATCCGATCCGCGAAGAGACCGTGATGTCGCTCGTCTCGTTCATCGGGCCGCGGCCGAACATCCTCGCCCTCGACGAGAGCGGGCCGAACATGCGGCTCGAAGTGCACCTGCCCATTCTCACGTTCGAGGACATGGAGAAGCTGCACCGCGCCGAGGAGCTCACGAAGGGGCATTTCCGGTCGGTGGTGCTGTCGATCTGTTATCCGGCCGCGTGGGGCGCCGACGGGATGGAAGCGGCCCTCGGAAAGCTCTGCGCGGACGCCGAGGACGTGGTGCGGGGCGGCGGCGTGAACATCCTGATCCTGTCGGATCGGGACGTCGGGCCGGATCACATCGCGATCCCGGCGCTGCTCGCGGTGAGCGACGTGCACCAGCACCTCGTGCGCGCGGGCCTGCGGACGCGGACGGGGCTCGTGGTCGAGACGGGCTCGGTGCGCGAGGTGCACCATTTCGCGCTGCTCGCGGGCTACGGCGCCGAGGCGATCCACCCGAACCTCGCGTTCGCCACGCTGGCGACGCTCGGTGATCTCTTGCCGGCGGGGATGTCCCACCAGGATGCCTGCGCGAAGTACATCAAGGCGATCGCGAAGGGGCTGCTCAAGGTCATGTCCAAGATGGGCATCTCGACCTACCAGTCCTATTGCGGCGCGCAGATCTTCGAGGCGGTCGGGCTCGCCTCGGCCTTCGTGGACCGTTATTTCACGGGGACGGCGACGGCCATCGAGGGCGTCGGTTTGCAGGAGATCGCCGAGGAGACCGTGCGGCTGCACCGGCTCGCGTTCGGCGACGCGCCGCCCTACGGGAACACGCTCGACGCCGGCGGCGACTACGCCTACCGCGTCCGCGGCGAGGCGCACATGTGGACGCCCGACGCGATCGCCAAGCTCCAGCACGCGACGCGCACGAAAAATCCCGCGACGTACGAGGAATACGCGCGGCTCGTGAACGACCAGAGCGAGCGGCTGATGACGCTCCGCGGACTCTTCGAGATCAAAGAAGCGGATCCGCCGATCCCGCTCGCCGAGGTGGAGCCTGCGGCCGAGATCGTGAAGCGTTTCTCCACGGGCGCGATGTCGCTCGGGTCGATCTCGCAGGCGGCGCACACGACGCTGGCGATCGCGATGAACCGCATCGGCGGCAAGTCGAACACGGGCGAGGGCGGCGAGGATCCCGCGCGCTACGTGCCCTTGCCGAACGGCGACTCGATGCGCTCGGCGATCAAGCAGGTGGCGGCGGGTCGCTTCGGCGTGACCACGGAGTACCTCGTCAACGCCGACGACATCCAGATCAAGATGGCCCAGGGCGCCAAACCCGGCGAAGGCGGGCAGCTCCCGGGGCACAAGGTCTCGAAGTACATCGCGCAGATCCGGCACTCCGTGCCGGGCGTGGGGCTGATCTCGCCGCCGCCGCACCACGACATCTACTCGATCGAGGATCTCGCCCAGCTCATTCACGACCTCAAGAACGTGAATCCGCGGGCGCGCATCAGCGTGAAGCTCGTGTCGGAGATCGGCGTCGGCACGGTGGCCGCGGGCGTGGCCAAGGCGCATGCGGATCACGTGACGATCTCGGGGCACGACGGCGGCACGGGCGCCTCGCCGCTCTCGTCGGTCAAGCACGCGGGCGGGCCGTGGGAGCTCGGGCTCGCCGAGACGCAACAGACGCTCGTCCTGAACCGGCTGCGCGGGCGCATCGCCGTGCAGGCCGACGGGCAGATGAAGACGGGCCGGGACGTGGTGATCGCGGCCCTGCTCGGCGCGGACGAGATGGGCTTCGCGACGGCGCCGCTCGTGGTGGAGGGCTGCATCATGATGCGCAAATGCCACCTGAATACGTGCCCCGTCGGCATCGCCACGCAGGATCCGGAGCTCGTGAAGCGCTTCGCGGGGCAACCCGAGCACGTGGTCAATTACTTCTTTTTCGTGGCCGAGGAGGTGCGCGGGTACATGGCCCGGATGGGCTTCCGCACCTTCGCCGAGATGGTCGGCCGATCGGACAAACTCGACACGCGGCGCGGGATCGCGCACTGGAAGGCGAAGGGGCTCGATTTTTCGCGCGTGTTTTATCGGCCCGAGGCGCCTGTCGGCGTCTCGATCCGCTGGACGGAGCGGCAGGATCACAGCCTCGAGCACGTGCTGGATCACCGGCTCATCGACGAGGCGCAGCCGGCGCTCGTCAACCAGGTGCCCGTCGCGTTCGACGTGCCGATCCGCAACATTCACCGCGCGGCCGGGGCGATGCTCTCCGGCGAGGTCGCGCGGCGGTACGGGCACGCGGGGCTCGCGGACGACACGATCCGGATCCGCGCCCGCGGGACGGCCGGCGGCAGCTTCGGCGCGTTCCTCGCGAAGGGGATCACGCTGGAGCTCGAAGGGCAGGCGAACGATTACGTCGGCAAAGGCCTGTCGGGCGGCCGGATCATCGCGTATCCGCCGCGCGATTGCCCCATCGTGCCGGAGGAGAACATCATCGTCGGCAATACCGTGCTCTACGGCGCGATCTGCGGCGAGGTGTATTTCCGCGGCGTCGCGGGCGAGCGGTTCGCCGTGCGAAACTCCGGTGCGACGGCGGTCGTCGAGGGGATCGGCGATCACGGGTGTGAATACATGACCGGCGGCACCGTGGTCGTGCTCGGCAAGACCGGGCGCAACTTCGGGGCCGGCATGAGCGGCGGCGTGGCGTACGTGCTCGACATGACCGGGGATTTTCGATTGCGATGCAACCTCTCGATGGTGGCCCTGGAACCGGTGCAAGGCGCCGAGCACCTGCCGCCGGGCGGCGTCCGACACCTCGGGCGCGCGGACACGGAGATCGTCCAGGGCCTGCTCGAAAAACACTTTTTCTACACGGGCAGCGCGCGGGCGCGGGCGATCCTGGACGATTTCGCCGCGTACCGGTCCCATTTCGTGAAGGTGATGCCCCACGAATACCGCCGCGCGCTCGCCGAGCACGCGGCCGAGGAGGCCGCGAAGGCCGCTCCCGCGGTGGTGACGGAGGTCGTGGCCCATGGGTAAGGTGAAAGGCTTCCTGGAAATCCAGCGCAAGGACCCGGAGCTCGTGCCGGTGCACACGCGTATCCAGCGATATGAAGAGCTCGTCCTGCCGATGGCGCCCGTCGAGGTGAGCCGGCAGGGCGCGCGTTGCATGGATTGCGGCATCCCGTTTTGCCACAACGGGTGTCCCGTGAACAACGTCATCCCCGACTGGAACGACCTCGTCTACCGCGGAAAATGGCGGCACGCGCTCGACGTGCTGCATTCGACGAACAATTTCCCCGAGTTCACGGGGCGCGTGTGTCCCGCGCCGTGCGAGGCGGCCTGCACGCTGAACATCAACGATCAGGCCGTCACCATCAAGACGATCGAGCAATCGATCGTCGATCGGGGCTGGGAAGAGGGCTGGATCGTGCCGCAGCCCGCCGCGCGCAAGTCGGGCAAGCGTGTCGCGGTGGTGGGCTCGGGGCCGGCGGGGCTCGCGTGCGCGCAGGAGCTCGCGCGCGCCGGGCACGAGGTCACGGTGTTCGAGAAGAACGATCGGGTCGGGGGATTGCTCCGGTACGGGATCCCCGATTTCAAGCTGGAGAAGCGGCACGTCGATCGCAGGCTCGATCAGATGCAGGCCGAAGGCGTGGTGTTCCGGACGGGCGTGCACGTGGGCGTGAGCCTGCCGGCGAAGGAGCTGCTCGACGGGTTCGACGCGGTCGTGCTCGCGGGCGGCTCGGAGGCGCCGCGGCCGCTCGAGGTGCCGGGGCGCGACTTCGACGGGATCCATTACGCGATGGAGTACCTGACCCAGCAGAACAAGCGCATCGCCGGGGACGAGGTGCACGCGCAGATCGTGGCGACGGACAAACACGTGGTCGTGCTGGGCGGCGGCGACACCGGGTCGGATTGCATCGGCACCGCGGTGCGGCAGGGCGCGCGATCCGTCACGAACTTCGAGCTCATGCCCGAACCGCCGGCCCATGAGGACAAACCGCTCACGTGGCCGTACTGGCCGATGAAGCTGCGCACGTCGAGCTCGCACGCGGAGGGCTGCACCCGCGATTTCGCCATCGCGACGAAGGGGTTTTCCGGCACGAACGGCAAGGTCGGCGTGCTCCACGCCGTGCGGATCGACTGGAACAAGGACCCGAGCGGCGCGCTCCGGGCCGAGGAGGTCCCGGGCTCGGCGTTCGACGTCCCGGCGGATCTGGTGCTGCTCGCGCTCGGATACGTGCACCCGGTACGCAAAGGGATGCTGGAGGAGCTCGGCGTGGCCCTCGACGGGCGCGGAAACGTGAAGGCCGATATGCGGAGTTACCGGACCTCGAACCCGAAGGTGTTTGCCGCGGGGGACATGCGTCGTGGTCAATCGCTGGTGGTGTGGGCGATCCGCGAGGGGCGCGACGCAGCGCGGGCGGTGGACGCCCATTTGCGGGGCCATTCGAACGGGTCGTGACGCCGTGATACCTTGCGCCGGATGAAGGCGCGTTACGAGCTGTATTACTGGCCGTCGATCCAGGGGCGAGGGGAGTTCGTCCGGCTCGCGTTCGAGGAGGCGGGCGTCCCGTACGTCGACGTCGCCCGCCTGCCCGTGAAGCAGGGCGGGGGCGTCCGCGCGATGAGGAAGCTCCTCGAAGGCGCAGGGCCCGGGCTCGCGCCGTTCGCGCCGCCGTTCCTCAAGGTCGGCGATGTTTTGCTCGGGCACACGGCGAACATCCTGCTTTACCTCGGCCCGCGGCTCGGGCTCGTCCCCGACGACGAGGAGAGCCGCCTTGCCGCGCATCAGCTCCAGCTCTCGGTCACCGATTTCGTCGCCGAGATCCACGACACGCACCACCCGATCGCGTCGAGCCTCTATTATGAGGACCAGCGAGCTGCGGCGAAGAAACGCGCGGCCCTCTTCCGAAAGGAGCGGCTGCCCAAGTTCCTGCGCTATTTCGAGCAGGCGCTCGAAAGGAGCGGCGGCGCGCACTTCATGGGCGCTTCGATCTCGTACGTCGACCTCTCGATCTTCCAGGTGATCGAGGGCCTGCGGTACGCGTTTCCGAATGCCATGGCGCACGCCGAGCGGCACGCGCCAAACCTCGTGGCGCTCGCGGGCGCCGTGGCCACGCGCCCCCGGATCGCCGCGTATCTCGCGTCCCCGCGGCGGCTGCCCTGGAGCGAAGAGGATATTTTCCGTCATTACCCGGAGCTCGACGCGAAGCGGTGAGGCGTGCGCGAGCGAGCGCCGAAGACAGCGCTTGTTTTGCCGGGCGATCGGTGGTGGGCTAGAAGACGCTGGCGCGGCGAGGAGCCGAACGGGAAGCCTTGGGGTGAGCAGCGGGGGCAGGACGGGGGATGGCCACGGAGTTCGAGCGGCTCTACCGGAGCATCTTCGAGCACGCGTTCGACGGGATCCTCGTCGCGGACGACGAGGGGCGCCTCCTCGACGTGAACCCGCGCGCCTGTGAGCTTTTGCGCGCCCTTCGCGACGAGCTCTTGCAAGCGACCGTGTTCGATCTCCGGCCCCCCGAGCTCGCGGCAGAGCTCCGCGAGGCGTGGCCGGTGTTCCTCGAAGCAGGACGCTTCAAGGCCGAGGGGCCGTTCCGGCGCGCCGACGGGACCACGTTCCTCGGCGAATTCGTGGCGCAGGCGCATTTCATGCCGGGCAGACACCTCGTGTCCCTCCGCGACGTCAGCGCGCGCGCGCAATCCGAGGAGGCGCTGCGCCTGAGCGAGCAGCGCCTCGCCCGCGCCCAGCGGATCGCCCAGATCGGGAGCTGGGAGTGGGTGGCCGCGACGGACGAGACGACCTGGTCGGACGAGATTTTCCGCCTCTTCGGCCTCCCCCCCTCGGACGAAAAAAAACCCTACGGCGAGTTCCTCGCGTTCGTGCACCCGGACGACCGCGCGCGCGTGGACGACGCGGTGCAACGGGCCCTCCAAGGGCTCGCGACCTATTCGATCGATCACCGCATCTTCGCCGCCGACGGGGTCGAGCGGATCGTGCACGCGGAGGGCGACGTGGTCCGCGACGAGGCGGGGCGCACGCTCGGCATGACCGGGACGATGCAGGACGTGACCGTGCAGCGGCGGGCGGACATGGCGCTGCAGAAGAGCGAGCTTCTCTTCCGGCAGGTGCTCGAGACCTTGCCGGTCGGGGTGTGGGTCTCTGACGAGCACGGCACGTTCGTCCTGGCGAACCCCGCGACGCGACGTATCTGGGGTGGGCTCGTCGGCCCCGAGCGGCTCGGCGAATACAAGGCGTGGTGGGCCGCGACGGGCGAGGAGGTGAAGCCCGACGAATGGGCGCTCACCCGCGCGGTGCGGACGGGGGAGAGCACGCAGAACGATCTCGTCGAGATCGAGGCCTTCGATGGCCGCCACAGGCTCATCCTGAACTCGGCGGCGCCGGTGCGTGACGCGGAGGGGCGTATCCTCGGGGCCTTCGCCATCAACGACGACGTGACCGAGCAGCGGCAGCTCGAAGCGGAGCGCGAGGCGCTCGTCCGCACCCTCTCGACCGAGCGGCGCTGGCTCCGGACGGTGATCGACGGTTCGCCGATCGGAATCGTGCTCTGCGAGCTGACCGAGGCGCCGCGCTTCATCCTGAACCGGCGGGCCGAAGAGCTGCTCGGCGTGACCGGGCCCATCGAGGACGTGCTCGGCCTGCTCCGCGAGCGGCTCCACCACCCGGACGGCTCGCGCGTGTCGCACGGGGACTTGTCGATCGAGCGGGGCCTGCGCGGCGACGTGGTGACCGGTCGCGAGCTCGTGGTCCGTATCCCCGACAAACCCGACGTGCCGATCTTGACGAATGCGTCGCCCATTCGCAGCGAGGAGGGCCGGATCCTCGGGGCCGTCGTGACCTACGAGGACATCACGTCCCTGAAGGAGCTCGAACGATTGCGGCAGGAATGGACGAGCGTGGTGGCGCACGACCTGCGCCAGCCGGTCACGACCATCATGACCCTCGCGTCGATGCTCGCGCGCCTGCCCGATCCCACGGCGCGCCGGCGCGCCGAGCGGATCGTCGCGAGCACGGAGCGGCTCGAACGGATGATCGGCGATCTGCTCGATCTCTCGCGGATCGAGGCCCACCGGCTCACGCTCGTGCGCGCGCCGACGGATGTCCCGGCGCTGCTCGCGCACGTCATCGAGGCGAGCGAGGCCTGCGAGCGCGTGACGCTCTCGATTTGCGGCGAGCTGCCCGCCGTGTCGGTCGATGCGCAGCGGATCGAGCAGGTCGCGGAAAACCTCCTGTCGAATGCGCTCAAATACGGCGCGCCGGGGACGCCGATCGAGGTCGTCGCGGAGGTGCGCGGCGGCGAGATCGTGGTGACGGTGCGCAACCAAGGGCCGGGGATCACGGCCGAGGACATGCGGGCCTTGTTCGAGCGGTTCCAGCGGGGGCACGCGCGCGGCAGCACGATCAAAGGGCTCGGGCTCGGGCTTTACATCGTGCGGGGCCTCGTGGAGGCGCACGGGGGGCGGGTCGAGGCCGAGAGCGTGCCCGGCGAGACCACGACCTTTTCGTTTTCCTTGCCCATCACCGCGAGACCCGAGGGCGCGCAGACGGACTGAATCGCGCGCGTCCTCGTCTCCGGGATCAAGCGGTCAGCCGAGCGAGCCCGAGGGCGCGACGTGGGACGAACCCTCCCATTCGAATGGCATTGGTAGCGTGACAGACTGCCGTGGGCATGTCTTACTGTATGAGATACAGGCGCTCATCCGCGCGCGGCGGAGCGCATTGGGGAAATTATGGTGGGGGCCAACGATGTCGTCTTTTCCGATCACGCAGGTGCATTTGCCAAACTCGCAGCGGGCCTTCTGAGCAGCGAGATCGAGCCACGCGACGCGCACCGGCTCGCGGTCGAGCTCGTGGCATCGGCGCTCGACGCAGACGTGACGCTCGTCTACGGCCTCGGCGGGGACGAGCGGATGCTCGCCGTCTCGGCGCATCGCGGCGCCCCCGAAGCGCTGCTCGCCCGCATCGGCTCGCTCCCGCTCGAATCGGCGAGCCTGGCAGCCCGGGTGGCGCGCGCGCGGAAGGCTGCGGACGTCGATATCGCAGCCAAGGACGTCCTCGTGGACCTGCGCGTGGCCGCCGAGCTCGGCTGCGGCCAGCGAGCCCTGGCGGCGCCGCTCGTATCCGAGGAGCGTCTGCTCGGCGTGCTGGTTTGCTTCACGCCGCGGGCCGAGAGCGGCCGGGATCGAGCCTTGCCCATGCTCTCGGCGCTCACCGGTTTGATCGCGGCCTCGCTCTCGGCCGCGACCCAGGCGACCCTGGGGCACGATCGGAGGTACCGGAAGCTCTTCGAGCACGCGCTCGACGGCATCATCGTCACGGACGACGAAGGGCGCCTGGTCGACGTCAATCCGCGCACGTGCGAGCTGCTCCGCGCCTCGCGGGCCGAGCTCTTGCGGCGAACCTGGGTGGATCTCAAGCCCCCCGAGCTCGCGTCCCAGGTCCGGGCGAACTGGTCCCAATTCCTCCTGGTAGGGCGCTGGAACGCCGAAGGACCGTTCCGGCGCGCCGACGGCACGACGTTCGTCGGGGAGGTCACCGCGCAGGCCCATTTCATTCCGGGCAGGCACATGGGGATCCTCCGGGACGTCACGGCGCGCAAGCAATCCGAGGAGGCGCTTCGCCGGAGCGAGGAGCGCCTCGCCCGCGCCCAGCGGATCGCCCGCATCGGGAGCTGGGAATGGGACATCGACACGAACGAGGTCGCCTGGTCGGACGAATGCGACCGTCTCTTTGGCCTGCCCCCCGGCGCCGGCAAGATGACCTACGAGCAGTTTTTCTCGTTCGTGCACCCGGACGATCACACGGAGGTGGACGAGGCCGTCCGGCGCGCCCTCGGCGGGTCGCTCTCGTTTTCGATCCATCACCGCACCCTCGCGCACGACGGGCGGGAGCAAATCGTGCACGCGGATGGCGACGTGATCCGCGACGAAGCGGGGCACCCGATCCGGCTCTGCGCGACCGTGCGGGACGTGACCGAGCAGCGTCGCGCGGAGAGGGCGCTCCAGAAAAGCGAGCTCCTCTTCCGGCAGGTGCTCGAGACCTTGCCGGTCGGGGTATGGGTCTCCGACGAACGCGGCCAGCTCGTCCTGGTCAACCCCGCCGGACGACGTATCTGGGGCGGGGCACGGCTCGTCGGGCCGGAGCCGTTCGGCGAAGAACACAAGGCGTGGTGGGTCGCGACGGGCGAGGAGGTCAAGCCCGACGAATGGGCGCTCCACCGCGCGATACGGAGCGGCGAGGCCACGCTGAACGATCTCCTCGAGATCGAGGCCGGAGGCGGCCGCCACAGGCTCGTCCTGAACTCGGCGGCGCCGGTGCGAGATCCGCAGGGACGGGTCCTCGGGGCGTTCGTCATCAACGACGACGTGACCGAGCAGCGGCGGCTCGAAGCGGAGCGTGAACGGCTCGTTGATGCCCTCTCGACGGAGCGACGCTGGCTCCGGGCGGTGATCGACCGCTCGCCCATCGGAATCGTTCTCTGCGAGCTGGAAAAGGGGGAGCGGTTCGTGATGAACCGGAGGGCCGAGGAACTGCTCGGCGTGACCGGGCCGATCGAGGACGTGCTTGGCCTGATGCGGCAGCGGGTCCACCTGCCGGACGGCTCGAAGGTGCCCCATGAGGACCTCTCGATCGAGCGGGGCCTGCGCGGCCAGATGGTGACCGGACGGGAGCTGCTCCTCCGGGTCCCGGGCAAACCCGACGTGTCGATCTTGACGAGCGCGTCTCCCATTCGCAGCGAGGGGGGCCAAACGCTCGGGGCCGTCGTGACCTACGAGGACATCACGTCCCTGAAGGAGCTCGAACGATTGCAGCAGGAATGGACGAGCATGGTGGCCCACGACCTGCGCCACCCCGTCACGACCATCAAGACCCTCGCGGGGATGGTCACGCGCTCCTCGGCCGACCCCACGGCGCGCTACCGCGCCACACGGATCGTCGACAGCGCGGAGCGGCTCGGGCGGATGATCGGCGACCTGCTCGATCTCTCCCGGATCGAGGCCCGCCGGCTTTCGCTCGTGCGCGCGCCGACGGACGTCTCGGCGCTGCTCGCGCACGTCATCGAGGCGAACGAGGCCCGCGAGCGCGTCACGCTCTCGATCCGCGGCGAGCTGCCCGCGGTCTCCATCGATGCGCAGCGGATCGAGCAGGTCGTGGAAAACCTCCTCTCGAATGCATTCAAATACGGCGCGCCCGGGACGCCGATCGAGATCAGCGCGCAGGCGCGCGGCGGGGAGGTCGTGGTGGCGGTGCGCAACCAGGGGCCGGGGATCACGGCCGAGGACATGCGGGCCTTGTTCGAGCGGTTTCAGCGAGGGCGCGCGCACGGCGGCGCGATCAAGGGGCTCGGGCTCGGGCTTTACATCGTGCGGGGGCTCGTGGAGGCGCACGGGGGGCGGGTCGTCGCCGAGAGCGTGCCCGGCGAGACCACGACATTCTCGTTTTCCCTGCCTGTCCCGACGTGGCCCGAGGGTGCGGAGGTGGGCTGAGGGGCGCCGCCAATCCCCCTCAGAGCCGGCTGGCCATTCGCTCGACGAGCGCCTGGACGACCGGCCGATACGCGTAATCCGGCGAGGTCGGATCCGTGATCTGGGTCGGGCAGATCGAGGTGAGCACGCCTTGGTTGCCCACGCCCTCGATGACACGCATCGTGCGGGGGCTCGGGTAGGCCTTGGCCGCGACTTGCATCGTGCGCGCGCCGCCGTTGTTCGGGTTCGGCGCGCAGAGGGGGTTGTCGTTGTTCGGTTCGCTGCAATCACACGCGGTCAGTGACGGATCGCTGCAATCGCGTGGCGTGGGCAGGGGGAAGGTGCAGGCGTATTGCAGGTCGTCCTTGTCCTGGATGGTGCGATCACCCCCGTTGATGGCGTTGCCAGCCGCGACCCCCGCGCGCTTCTCGACGGACTCGATCATGTACGGGTTCGTCGGCGCCGTGTTCGTCGCGGGATCCCCCAGGAGGGCGTCCCAGGTCCCGCTCTGCGCGAGCTCCGCCGCGTTCTTGTAGCCGGCCGCGGGGTTCGACGGATCCCGCGCGAGGTCCTGCCAGGGCACGCCGACGATGCCGGCCACGAAGACGAGCCCCGGATCGCGGACGTTCGTGATTCCGTCGCTCGGATCGAGGTCGGAGAAGAGGGGATTCGGGACGACATCCCCCGCGCGCGTCGTGACCGTGGGCTGGGTCAGGGCGTTGATGTATCGATCCACCGGGTAAAGGAAATCGATCCCGAAGCGGCGCTTCTGGTCGAAGCAACGCAGGTTGGGCTGGTCGTCCACCTGGCTCAGCAAGGCGATCTGCCCCGAGGGATCGGAGCAGGTCGGATCGGGGGGGCAGCCGCCGAGCTCCTGGCCGCACGACTTGCAGCATACGTCGTTCGGGTCGGTCGCGCATTCGCTGCGCGGCCGCGGCAGACGCAGCAGGGTCCCGCCCGCCATCTGGTGCTGCGCGGCGAGGTAGTACTGGCTCCTCTCCTGGATGGAGCAGTCGTTCTCGTCGGTGAGCGTCAGGATCACGAGCATCGAATCGGGCCGGAGGAAATCGCGGCGCTGCGCAAGCAACGCCACGTCGATGCCCTGGGGCGTGGCATGCCCATCGACGATGCTGATCGTCTGGGAAGGCTCGGGGTCGACGAGGAACCGATACCAGCTCTCGAGCTGCGACTCGTATCCGCAGCCGATCTGCCCGGCGCCGAGGATCAGATCGGAGAGGTTTTTCGCGAGATCGTTCGGATCACTCGTCCCCGGCGGCGAGAGCGCGCCCGTGGGATCCCAGGCGAGGAACCCTTTGTCCTCATAGGTCGGCACAACCGCGCCCCCGCATTGATCGATGCGCTCGAGCAGGTGGCCCTTGTCGTTGTTCGTCACATTGGGGCTCGGGGCGCACGTCGCGTCGCTGGTCTCGACATCCGGGCAAGCGTCGGAGCCGTGGCCGCCGAGGCTCGAGCTGATCACGCCGACGTGGATGTCGGTGACGGGCACGTGCCGGCGCGCGAGGCCCGCAGGGCAGGGATCGAGCGGGCTCGACGGCGTCGTTCCGATGACGCCGTTCTCGTCGACGCAGGGCGGGTTCGCCAGCGATTGCACGAGGTCCTGCGTCGCGCGCGAGAGGATCTCCTGCTTGTCGGCCATCGACCGCGAGTTGTCCACGACGAGCAGGATGTCGAGTTTGTCCGCTTTGAGGAGCGGCGCGCTGCCGCCGCTGCCGCCGCTGCCGCCGCTGCCATCGCCGCCGCCCACGTTGATGACGCCTTGGCACGCGACGACCGTCGCGCCGAGGCCGAGGACACACGAAACCCACGCCATCGAGGATCGCTGGCTCATTGCATTCTCCTTTGCACGCGGCGCCGCCGGACACCGGCCGGCACCAGGTTCGTTGCGAGGTGGGTGGCGCGTGGCGCCGGGCGCCATTTCAAAAAAGACGCGCCTCGTGTTTTTATCGGAGAAAGCCGCGAATCTTCGTGGCGTGGGGGCTCGTCGGGTGGGCGCGGAGGAACGCGGCGGCGCGCTCCGAGGCGGCGGCGCTCTGGCCGGCGCGGGCGAGGGCCTCGATGGCCAGCGCCTCGCGCTCCTGCGCGAGGGTGCCGCTCGGGAAACGATCGCCCATGGCTTCGAGCTTCTGGAAGGCGCCGGCCGTGTCGCCGGAGCGGAGCGCCGCGCGTGCATCGCCGAGCGCCGTGCGCTCCTCGCGGAGGCGGCTGGCCCGCTCGGCGCGCGTGGCCTCCGGCTCGACGCTCGCCGAAGGGGCCGGGGGCGCTTTCGGGGACACGCTCGCCGCGGGGAGGGCGCTCGACACGCGGCGCGGCGCGGGGCTCTTCGGCGCCTCGTCCACGGCGACGGGGGCCGGCGTCGGCGTGGACGAGGCCGGCGGCACGTCCAGCTCCGGCGCGCGGGGCGCCTCGATCGCGGCTTCCGCCGTCGGATTCGCCCTCGGCGCGGCCGGCGGCGGCTCCTTCGCCGGGACGATCACGGCGAGGGCGCCCGCGACGATCGTCGTGCCCAGGAGGCCGACGACGATCGCTTTCGTGGCGCCGACCACCCCCGTCGCGCTCGCCGTCGACGCGCTCGCCGTCGCCGCCGGGGCCGGTGCGCCCATAGGCGCGCCCGTGCCACCAACAGAACCGCCGTCGCCTCCGCCGCCGTCTCCGCCCCCTCCGCCCGGACCGATCTGGGCGCTCAGCGCAGCCCAGATCGCGTCCTCGGCGCCGGCCGGCGGCTTCATGTCGAGCCCGGCGCGAAGCAGCGCGCGCTCGTGGGGCGCGGCGTCCGCGCCTTCCTCCATCCATCGCTTGGGGTCGCTCATCGCTTCCCTCCTGCCTGGCTCGTGAGGGCGCTGGCCGGGATCGTCGGGGGGGTGGTCACGTAAAACCGGTCCCGCGCCTGGGTGCGCGCGGCTCCGCGCCGGAACGCCTCGCGGGCGAGCCGCAGGCGCGAGTACACGGTGCCGAGCGGCAGATCGAGCGTCTGCGCGATGTCCTCGCCCGTCATCCCTTCGAGCTCGAAGAGCGTGAACACCGCGCGTTGATCGAGCGGCATCTCGTCGAGCAGCGCTTCGAGTTGCGCCAGCCCTTGCCGGCGCTCGGCCTCCGCGGCGACGTCGGCGCGCTCGTCGGGCGCGTCGAGCAAGGGCGCATCGCCGCCGTCGCGCCGGGCGGCGACGCGGGCCGCCTTGCGCCGATCGCCGGCCACACGGAAGCAGATGCCGAAGATCCAGGTGCTCACCTTCGATCGTCCCTCGAACTCCGGCAGCCGCCGATGGACCACGAGAAACACGTCCTGCACGGCGTCGGGCAGGTCGCTCTCCCGGATCCCGAGGCGGCGGAGGGAGCGCCAGACGAACGGAAAATGCTCGTCGTAGAGCTGCCGGAAGTTCATGAAGGGAGCGCGTCCGCGGTCATGGCCCTGGCTGGGTGGAGGCAGGGGCCGTTTGCCATCACGGAATCGCAAAGCGGAGCCCGGCGCCGAGAAACCCGCCCACGCGCGCTGGCCGGAAGACGGTGACGGGGGTCGTCGGGGCGGAGGCGCCCGCGCCGGTGGGCACATCCACCGTAAACGCCTGGGAGAGGAGCGGGACGGCCACGCCGAGGCGGACGGACCAGCCGAGGCGGCCGACGATGGGACCTTCGACGAGCCCGGTGCCGCCGAGGGCGATCCACGGGCGGGTGCCCTCGCGGTTGACCTCGAAGCCGCGGCCTTCGCCATGGACGGCGCCGACGAAGGACTGGGCGCACAGGGAGAGGCGCACGCCGCCCCGCGGGCCCAGGACGGCGCCGCAGCCCCGCGCGGTGGCCACGACGAGCCAGAGGTGGACCTGGCCGGGCGCGACGTCGAGGGTGGTCCCGGGGAGGCCGAGGACGCCGAGGCCGAAGGAGGCGACGCGGAGGCGGAGAGCGACCTCGCCGCTGACGGCCGGAGAGGCAGGGGTGAGGAATCCAGCCGTCGTGGCGACGCCGAGATCCAAAGAGACGTCCCAGGGGGCAGGACGCGGCGGCGGTGGCGGTGGCGGCGGCGGTGGTGGCGGCGGTGGCGGTGGCGGTGGCGGTGGCGGTGGCGGTGGCGGCGGTGGCGGCGCCGCCGCCGCCGGATCGCTGTCGAGCAGGATGGCCAGGGTCAGCGCAAGCGCGTCGGCCAGCTCGGCGCAGGTGGAGCCCGGGTCGGAGAGCTGCCTCGTGAGGTCGCCGGCCTCGAGCGTCGCGACGTAGCCGTCGTCCGAGCGGAGCACCCGCACCTCGTAGACCGGGGCCGACGCGTCTTCGCCTGCCGGGTCGAGCGCGGGGCGCTGCATCTGGTGCTCGACGGCCGCGGCGAGGGCGGCCGCGTCGGGGCAATCCGCCGCTTCGGGCGTACGGTCGACCACGAGGCGTGGCAACGAAGCCGCGGAGGCGCGAGAGACAGCCACGAGCGTTGCGAGGAAGGCGAACGCCAGGGGCAGGGAAGGCGAGCAGCGACGCGAGGGGGACGTGGGCGGGCCCAAGGCGGGCGCCATGGTAGACGAAATCCGCGACGGGTCAGCCCGCGCGCAAGAATCCGGGCCGGGGCTGTGCGCGGAGGCAAAGGGAGCCTACCCTGCGCGCCATGACCGCGAGGGCACCGCTGAAGATCGCCATCCTCGACGACTACCTGCGCGTGGCGGAGAAGCTCGCCGACTGGAGCCGCTTGCCGCCCGGCAGCGAGCTCGTCGTGTTCGACCGACCCATCCCCGATCGGGACGCGCTCCTCGCCGCGCTGCGCCCCTTCGACGTCGTCGTCCTCATGCGGGAGCGCACGCCGTTCCCGGCCGCGCTGATCGAAGCGCTCCCGAACCTGCGCCTTCTGGTGACGACGGGCGGTCGCAACGCGGCGATCGACCTCGCGGCCTGCCGCGCGCGTGAGATCCCCGTCTCGGGCACGGGCGGGGTCGGCACGCCGACGGCCGAGCTCACCTGGGGCCTGATCCTGGCGCTCGTGAAGCGCATTCCGGCAGAGGACCGGGCCCTCCGCGCGGGGACCTGGCAGACGGGGCTGACCGAGGGGATCGCCGGCAAGCGCCTCGGCCTCGTGGGGCTCGGAAAACTCGGCACCCAGGTCGCGCGTGTGGGGCTCGCGTTCGGGATGGAGGTCGTGGCCTTCAGCCAGAACCTCGACGACACGCGCGCCGCGGCCGCCGGGGCGAGGCGCGTGGACAAGGCCGAGCTCTTCGCGACCTCGGACGTCGTCAGCTTGCACCTCGTGCTCGGCGAGCGGACGCGCGGGATCGTCGGCGCCGACGAGCTCTCCGCCATGAAACCCTCGGCGTTTTTCGTCAACACCTCGCGCGCGGGCCTCGTGGACATGGACGCGCTGCTCGCCGCGCTGCAAGCCCGCCGCATCGCCGGCGCCGGGCTCGACGTGTTCCCGGAAGAACCCTTGCCGGCGAGCCATCCGCTCTGCGCCTTGCCCCACGTCGTCCTGACGCCGCACCTCGGGTACGTGACGCGGGAAAACTTCGCCGTGTTTTACCAGGACGCCCTGGACGACATCCTCGCCTGGCACAGAGGCGCGCCCGTCCGACTCCTCACCTGACACCGCTCGCCAAACGCGTAGGATAGGCGCATGTCGCAGCCGAGCCGGCTCGTGCGCCCGATCCTGATCGTCATCGTCATCGCGCTCGTCGCGCTCTTGCTCTCGCGCCTCGGCGGCGGCGACGCCGAGCGGCCTGCGCCGTCCCCCGCTTCGAGCACGACCCCCACGCCCGCACCACGCGCCCGCGCGCCCCGCGCCGTCGCCGCCGAGCGCTCCGGCCCCCTGCGCCTGCCGGGCGGCGAGGTCGCCGTCGACGAGACGCGCCGCGCCGGGGCCTTCTCCGGCCGTGTGATCGCCGCCCGCACCGGCGCGCCCATCGAAGGCGCCACGCTCACCTTCGACCACGACGGCGTCGCCCGCGCCGTCACCTCGGGCGCGGACGGCGCCTTCCTCTTCGAGCCCCCGGCGCCGGGCGTCTACACGCTCGCCCTGGTCGCCGCCAAGGGGTTTCACCCGTTCGCCCCGGCGTGGGGCGAGAGCCCCCTCACGCTCCTCGCCCGCGCCGGCGAGATCGTCCGCGGCCTGACCATCACCCTGGAGTCCGAACGACGCTACCAAGGCGTGGTCCTCACGCCCACCGGCGAGCCCGCCCCCCAAGCCGAGGTGCGGATCCTCGAAGCCCCCGGCGGCGAGGCGAGCGCCGGCGGGCGGTTCGTCGCCGACGACAAGGGCGTGTTCACCTTCAGCGCGCCCGACGACGCCCTGCTCGAAGCGACGCATCCGGACCACGCGCCGGCCCGCGCCCGCCTCGACCTGCGCGCACAAGCGGGCGGCCGCGTGACGCTCCGGCTCCGGCCCAAAGGCGAGGCCGTCGTGGCCGCGTCCATCACCGGCGTGGTGGTCGACGCGGCCGGCGCGCCGGTCTCCTTCGCCGGCGTCAGCGCTCGCTTTCGCCGCGATCTAGCGGCGCACGACGACGACCTCCACCCCGGCGCCGCGGCCACCACCGACGAGCGCGGCGCCTTCACCCTGGAGGGGCTCGACCCGGGCACCTACGAGCTCACGGCCCGCGAAGGCGCGCGTATCGCCCGCGCCGAGGGCGTCGCCGCCGGCGCCGAGGGCGTCACCCTCCGCCTCGCCGCCGCCGGCCGCATTCGCGGCACGGTCCGCAGCGGGAGCCCCGGCGCCCCCGTCGCTTCCTTTTCCGTCGTCGCCGCGCGCCACCGCGGCCCCCTGGAGCGCGAGTCCTCTGCCTCGATCTCGTTCTTCGACGCGACCGGCGCCTATGAGATCAGCGACCTCCTGCCCGGCACCTACGCCGTCACCGCCGCCGCCCTCGGCCACGCCCCCTCGACGACCGTGACCGTCACCGTCCCCGCCGGCGGCGAAGCCACCGCCGACCTCGTCCTCCGCGCCGGGGGCCGCGTCCACGGCGCCGTCGTCGAAGAAGGCACGAACCAGCCCATCGAAGGCGCGCGCATCACCATCGAAGGCCTCCTCGGCGCGGGCGCCGGCCCCGTCCCCGTCGTCGCCGACGTCACCACCGACGCCTCCGGCCGCTTCTCCCTCGTCGGTCTCGCCGAAGGCGCGCGCTCCATCGCAGCCACCGCGCCGGGCCACCACGGCCGCATCCTCTCCGGCCTCGTCGTCGCCGAAGGCGGTGAACTCGGCCCCGTCACCATTTCCCTCGCCAAGCTGAAGGAAGGCGAAGAGCCCCGCATGGAGATGACGGGCATCGGCGCCGTCCTGTCCGCCAAAGGCGACGCGCTCGTGATTGGCCAAGTCCTCCCCGGCGGCGGCGCCGCGAATGCAGGACTCGGCCCGGGCGACGCCATTGTCGCCATCGACGGCGCGCCGGTCCTCGATCTCGGCTTCGAAGGCGCCGTCCAGCGCATCCGCGGCCCCGAGGGCAGCCTCGTCCGCCTCTCCGTACGCCGCGGCGGCACGGGCGACCCCACCGATATCGCCGTGCGGCGTACGCGTGTCCGCAGCTAGAACATCGAGCGGTTTGACAACCGCTCGATGTTCTAGCTCTTTTGTCCCGAGGGGGACGCCTCGCGTCCCCCTCTCGCCCGGGCAAAGCCCGGTCGATTCACCCCCCGAGGCGATCTCGCTTCGCGATCTCGCAGAGCGCCGAACTGTTCGGCGCTCTAGCATTCGTGGGAACGACGCTCCTACATCTGCAGGCGGCAGGTGCGCTACGATGGGCGCATGAGGAACCTTCGAATCTTCCTTGCCGCTCCGCTCTTCGTCCTCGGCTGCGGGGAGAGCCCCTCCGAAATCCCCGCGCCTCAGCCTGCGCCGACAGCCGCGTGCGCTGAGCCGCTCGACCTCACGTTCGGCACGGCGGACTCACGAACGAACGTCACGGGGCTCTCGGTCGCCGTCGACGCCGCTTGCAACATCATCCTCGCCGGCACGACCCAAGGGCCGATCGATTTCGGCGGCGGGCTCGTCGGCACGGCGGACGCGCCGTTTGCCTTCGTGGCGAAGCTCGACGCCGGCGGCAAACACCTCTGGAGCCGCGCGCTCCCGCTGGGCGCGACGTTCGAGGGGAAGGACGTGCTCGCGGTGGACGGTGAGGGCTCGATCCTGCTCGCCGGCAGCTTGCGCGCGGACGTGGACCTCGGGGGCGGCTCGCTCGGCGGGCAATACGTCCGCGCGAACCACCCGTTTTTGCTGCGGCTCGACGCGGACGGCAATCATCTCGCGAGCCGCCGCCTCCCTGGAAACCTGCCGGACGACGTGGATTACAGCGGCGGCTTCGCGCGTGTCGTGGAGGGCGTCGCGTTCGACGCCGAGGGCAACTTCGTGATCACGGGCAGGTTCGTCGGCGACCTCGATTTCGGCGGCGTCACGTTGACGAGCGTGCCCCAGGCGTGGGACCCCGCCTTCATCAACTACAAGCCCGATGTGTTCGTCGCCCGCTACGACGCACAGGGGGGCCTCGTGTGGGCCAAGAAGTTTGGCGGCGACGCCATGGAATCGCCGGCGGGCCTCGACGTGACGCCAGGCGGCGACACCGTCCTCGTCTACACACAACTCAGCCTCCCGGAGGCCGCCGGGGAGCCGCAAGGTTTGTATGTGAAAAAGTTCTCGCCGAGCGGCGACGTCGTTTGGAGCAAGCTCTTCGCAGAGTCCATCCTGGCCGGCTTCGGGGGCAGCGTGGCGACGACGGACGACGGCGGCGTGGTCTTTGGCGGGGAGGGGGCGCTCGTCTTCAACGGCATTGGCACATACAGCCCGGCGTTCGTGGGCCGAATCGATTCGAAGGGCGAGCCCGTGCTCGGCGCCTCGATCACGGGCGACGCGACCGCCATGGTCGCCGCTGTCGCCCCCGACGACAACGGCGGCATCCGGGCCGTCGGTTGGTTCGAGGACACGCTCCTCCTGCACGGAAAGACCATGGCCGGCTCGAAGGGCGGGCTCGACGGCTTCGACGTGCACCTCGAATGGGACGACGCGGCGAACACCGTCACGACGTTCGGCGCCGCGGCGGACGATCTCGCCCTGGCAATGGCGCGGAGCAAGGACGGCGCGCGGGTGATCGCCGGCGTCGAGGGGCCACTCGTCCACCTCGACGAATCGTTCTCGCCGTATTCGCAGGGGACGCGGATCTTCCTGCGCCGCCACGAGTGACCTGAGCCCGGGGCGCTGCCCCGGACCCCGCGGGGGGCTGTCCGCCCCCTCGACCCCGGACCAGCGAGGCGCTGGACCCAGGGTTGAAAAACTGCGCGGTGCGCAGTTTTTCAAACAGGCCGACGAAGAAGCCGGGGGGCCAGCCGAACCAACCACGCGGCTGTCTCGGTAGGCAACGCCGCTGCTGGTCTTGACCGGGCCTGTTCGATGAACTGCGCATCGCGCAGTTCATCGAGCTTGGGTCCAGCCCCTGGCTGGTCCGGGGTGGAGGGGGCGGACAGCCCCTCCTGGGGCCTGGGGCAAAGCCCCAGCTCCGCGCTTCAGGCGGCGACGCGGCGGGGCCCCCATAACTCCCATAACTCCGAGGGGAGCTGGCTGCGCAGGTGCTCGATTTCCACCTGGGGCAACAAGGCGTGCACGCCTTGCAACACCGCGCGCGCGACCCGCTCGGCCTCGCCCGGCTCGATCTTCAGGTGCTCGGCGAGCAGGCGCAAGAACTCCCCGCGATCGAACACGTCACTCGCGAGCCCGCGGTGGGCCGCGCACGGATGCACGAGGGTTTGCAGGGCCTCGGGCAGGGAGCGCGCGAAGTCTTGCGCCTGGCCCTTGCTCAGCCTGCGCGAAAGGACGCAGAGCACGGCCGCGGCGGCCTCGGGCGTGCGGACCTTTTGCGGCAGCCCGCCGACCTGCTCGATGTGCTCGACGATGCGCCGCGACACGGGATCGATCCGCGCGCCGCCCTGAGCTCCCTGGTTTGCCATGTGGCTCCTCCCTTCTCGCTGCACGTCGGGGCGGCAAAAGGGCAAATGGGGTGCCCGGCGTCGCGGACCCGAGCGCTGAGCCGCTTCGATCGGTGTATCATGGCCGCATGAAGTGGGAGCAAGTCAGCAAGCTCGCGCGCGAGCTGCCCGAGGTCGTGGAGGACATCTGGTTCCGGACGCCTGCCATGAAGGTCCGCGGCAAAGGATTTTGTCGGCTGCGCGAGGAGGGGGATGTGATCGTGTTCCTCACGGAGAGCGTCGACGAACAGGCATTTTTGATCGAGAATCGTCCCGACATCTATTTCATCACCGACCATTACCGCGGTTATGCGGCCGTGCTGGCGCGGCTCCCGAAGCTCACGGTGGCCGAGTGTCGGCTGCGGCTCGAGCGGGCGTGGCGCCTCAAGGCGCCCAAAGCTTTGCTCAAAGCATTCGACGCACCGGCGAAGCCGACGGCGGCCACGAAGGCAAAGGCGAAGGTGAAGGCCGGCTGAGCGAGGGGCGAGGCGGTGACGACCCTCTCGACAGCCACGCGATACCCGTCGCGCAGCTTGCTCCGACGGCGGATGGGGTCGGACGTGAGGTCGACGCGCGTGAGGTCCGAGAGGTCGAAGACCTGGTCGTTCGGCTTGGGATGCTTGGGATCGAAGATGGAAAGACACCTCCCCGCATGCGAGGGGCCTAGGGCTGTCCTGTCGCGCGGCATCATGGCTACGCGCGGGTGGGAGGAGGTCGTGTCTTCGAGCGCAGAGGCCGAGCAAGAAGGCGACGGGGACGCGTGCGCGGGGGGATGGAGGCGAGGGGTGGACGAGGCGGGGCCGAGTCTCCGGAGACACGAGGGCGTGGCGTGGGAGAGGAGGCGGGAGGGTCGGCGGGAGGCGGAGGGGAGGCGGAGAGGAGGCGAGCTCGTCCGGTCGACGGACGCGCGAATCGGGGGAGGGTGACGAGGGTGTAGCCGATGACCTACGGCCCCGTCGCTGGGTGGTACGGAGGCGTGGCGCTTGGAATGCTGAGGACGTCGCGTCAGAATACGACGACGTGGTCGCGCGGGGCGCTACGCTTTTCCCTGCCGGAGCCCGCGCAGGCAATGCTGGAGGCCTTGACGCAGGGTTGCGTGCGTCACGATGCCGCCGAGGTCCACGCCGAGCATCACCATCGTCTGCGCGACGCTGGGGCGGATGCCCGTGATGATGCCCTCTGCGCCGAGCAGCCGCACGGCGCGGAGCAGGTCCAGCATGTAGCCGGCCGTCGCCGTATCCACGGCCTCGACGCCCGTCAGATCCAGGAGCACGAACTGCGAAGCTTTGTTCACCACCTCGCCGAGCAGGTTCGTCATCACCATGGCTGCGCGTGTCGAATCGACCACGCCGAGCAGCGGCAGCGCCAGCACCTTGTCCCAGACCTCGATGATGGGCGTCGACAGCTCGCTGATCACGCGCTGCTGACGTTCGATCGTCGTCAGCCTCTCGCGCAGCTCCTGCTCGGCGTGCCGGGCCTCGGTGACGTCCATCGACACGAGCGAGACGAGCTCGACCTCGCCGGCTGCGTTTTTCAGCGGAAAGCACCAGTTCTGCCAGATGATGCCTCCGTATTCCCAGGAGACCTCCACGATCTCGCCGTTGAACGCGCGCGCGACGTAGGGCGCGCATGCGTGCTCGCCGAAGACCTCGTGGAAGCTCTGCCCGACGAACTGCCCGTCCTGGAGCCCCAGCCCTTCGAGTGCTTTGCCTTCGTAATAGATGATGTAGCCTGCCTGATCGACGGCCCACATGGCCACCGGCGCCGTCGACAGGAGCACGCGCAGGATGGCCAGGCGCCGCGCGACGTCTGGATCCTTTCGCGCATCGATGATCCCGTCGCCGAGGAAGGCGGTGGGCTCGCGGCGCAACAACTGGGGTGCGCGCAGGTGACCGGTCGCGGGATCGACGACGTACAACGAAAGCGCGAGCCCACGATCCACGATCGCGTTTGCTTGCTCCTCCGAAAGTCCGAACGCCAAGCATCCAGCGAGCAGCCGCTCGCGCGGTGCAGGACCGTGGGCATGGAGCAATTTCGCGACTGCGGCCGCGTAAGCCGCTGCTTGGACGTCGGTCATCGTGCCAAGTTGCCCCAACCGTCCCCGTGAATCAACTCGCCCCCGCGTGTCCGAGAACGCAATCCGTGCACTTTTCGCACCTGCCACACGTGTCAGGTCCGAGCCCGCGCGGATTCTGGACTTATCACGTGTGGCAGCATCCTGCGCTGAGCGTGGGGACGGGTTCACCCACGTGTCACAATCGACAAGCAGCCCATGTTCTAGCCGCCGCTCGGGCTCTCGGGAATCACGCCGCCGAACGTGCCGTCGCGCCGACGATGAAGCCCCATTCGATCGAACCACGCGCCGATCGCTTCGAAGAGCGCAGGTCGCGCCACCCGGAGCACTTCGGCCGGGCCGTTCACGTCGGTGCGCACGTGCAGGATCTCGATCCCGTGCTCCTGCCACGACACGAGGATCGGCAGGAGGTCTCCGGCCGGCCGAGCCGATTCGCGCTGCACCAGCGCGGCGCGGCGGACGCCCGCGCGCGAGAGTGTCTTCGCCGAGGGGAAATCACCCGCGAAGACGACCGAGCGATTGTCGAATCGGCCCGCTTTGAGGAGCAAGCCTGTCCCCATTCGCCGCTGGTCGAGCAGGAAGGCTGGCGGCGCGTCCGGCGAAATCCCAGCGAGGCTTTCGGCCGCGTCCACCAGCGCCTCCATCACCTCCGCGTGATCGATGACGCCCTCCGGCGCGGGAATGGCATTGTACAAGGGCACGGGCCGGAACCCGTGCCGGCCGAGCGCCGCGCCGACACGCACCCCCGCGGCGCCCGGCAGGTCCAAGATCAAGGCCGTGTCCAGCCCGCGCGGCGCGCTGCGGTAAGGGTGCTCTCCGGCCGGCGTGGCCTGCACGTGCGCGTGGAGCGGCGCGACGATTCGCTCCTCGACCCACGGGGGCGGCGCCGGCGGCGGCTTCGGCGCGACCTCCTCGCCGAGGTGCGCGAAAAGGACAGGCTTGACCCACGGGCTGAAGGTCGCGTCCCGGGGCGCCCACAGGTGGTGCACGTCCTCGCGTTTCATGCGTCGGTCTCCGTGATGAGCACGGCGGCGTCGGTCGCCGCGCCGTCGATAAAGGGTTTTTCCGTGACACGGCCATACACGCCCGCGGCGCGGCCGTCGACGGTGTAGACGCCGATGCACGGCAGCCTCGGGCCGATCGGCGTTTCGAGCGGGACCGTCACGAACCGGCGTTGCGCCACCCAGCCGGACGGCGCGAGGGAGACGCGGAGCGCGAGGGTGGCCCATTGCAGCGGCGTCATGTGCGGGCGCATGGATACCGTGTCGCCCGTGTTGCAGTAAGCCGATTTGAGGATCCATCCGTCGTCGCGCGCCCAGGGCGCGTCCCGGGGATCCCGGGTCTCGGGGAGCAGGCGCCGCCATGTATCGAGGCGCGCGCCGAGCTCGTCCCAGACGAGCGGGAGCCGCTTGCTCTCGCTGAGCGCCGCGATTCCCGGATTGCACACGGGCGTCCGCCCGCCGACGAAGAGCGGCGCCCAATCCACGGCGCTCGGCAGGCGAGGGAACCACTCCGCCTGGTAAAACCGCACGATGGCCCCGAGGGGCCCGCCCTGCTGCGTCGATACGAGGTGCGCCCGCCCGTCGTGGAATCGAATGTGATCCGGCGAAGCACAAACAGCCGCGGCCCCGCGATCGCGGAGCTCTCGCGCGAGGTGGGCTATCACCTGGTGGTCCTCCATGAACCCGGGCGCCGAAAGGAGCGCGAGGGATCCCAGGTCTTGCGCCGCGCCGAGGAGCGCATCGACGAGGTGCTTCGTGGGATCACCGGCCGCGCGTGTACCCGGGAAAAAGCCCGCCATGAGGGCGGGCAAATGGGTCGCCTCGGTGTAGCCGCCCGGCACGTCGCTGTTGACCTCGGAGACGCGCCATCCCTCCGTGGTGAAATGAAAATCGAACCGCATCACCCGCGCCGCGGCCGGCGTCGGGGGCGCGCCAGGGCGGAAGAGGCGCTGGAGCGCGCGGGGAAGGGAGATCCGACGCTGGAGCGCGGGACGGTGGAGGATCTCCCGCTCGGCCGCCAGGGTTTCATGTGTCAGGCGCTCGGCGAGGTCGGCGAGGTGGGCCCACGTGGCCGCGTCGAGGAGCAGCGGGAAGGGCGCGAGGGCCGTGGTGTCGCCGACCTGCACGTCCCATTTGAAGCAAGAGAGCTCCATCGTGCGACGGAGCTCGTGAAAGGCCGCGCGTTCGAGCACGGGGCCGGCACGGAGGGGAACGCAACGCGGAGGGTCTTCGGCCTGCGCCGCGCGCCGCATCAATCGCCGAGGAGATCGAGGTAAGGGCCGTCGTAGATGCCCGAATCGACGAGATACGTGAAGTCGCCGCTTTCGAGCGCGTCCGCGTACCTTTCGAGCACCGTGACGAGGTCGGCGCTGCCGGTCGTGAAGGGCCCGCCCGCGACCTCCCACTTGATGACCTGTCCGACGAGGCCCGCGGGGCCGGGCGCGAGGTCGATGCAGTAGAGATTGCCGCAGCTGTCCTTGGCGATGGGAATCCAGGCCTCGTGCCACTTCACTGGTTGTACGCGCGGGGTGCTCTGCTCGAAGACCTCGTGATCGTCGAACGTCCCCTTCTTGCGCAGGGATTCGAGCCCGTCGCGGGTCTTCTTCGACGCGGCCGGGCCGAGGCCCTCATACTCGAATATCCGCAGGCCGTCATGCACCTGCCACATCGCCACGAGCTCGGGCGGGAGCGGCTTGCCGAGGGCATTCGCGAGGGCCTGCACGGAGGCCTCCTCAGCCGGCGGGTCAAGCGCGTCGGCGTCGACGTTCTTTTGCAGCCAGGCCGAGATCCGCCGCGTCGCCGCCGCGGCACGCTGGGGACGGTCAGAATTTTGGGGAGCAGTCATCGGCGGCGTCGTACGACAACTCCGCGGCAGTGACAAGTGCATCGGGGCTTGGTTTGGGCGGGCCGTGGGTCCATCTTGCGCGGCAGCGTCGAGCCCACCTTCATGCCGACGGAGCACGCCTACGTGCTCGAAGGGCGTGATGTCGATTCCGTTGAATATTTGGACGTCCCCTACGAGGGCCTCGACGAGGACGTGCGCTGCGACGAAACGACGTATTGACGCGCCCCGCCATGGCTTTGGCTGGTAAGCCCATTGCCCACGTGCGGCGGGCTGTCGCCGCGCGTTCACGTGAACCACACCGGGCGTCGTTCACACAACGAACGAGCGACGCGGGCTGGGAGGGAGGCGTGGCGCCGGAGCGCCGCGCGCGAAGAGAAACCTTCCCCGTGGCAGGCGCTTTGCTTAGGCTGCTCGGCTTGCCTTCCTCGGCAAAGGAGACTCTCATGCGTAAAAGCGGTATTCTCGGGCTCTTGGGCCTCGCCATTGGGCTCACGACGGCGCTCCCGGCGAGCGCCGGTGTCGAAGAGTGCGGCAACATCCGGTTCCAGGGGCTCTCGAACTGCGAGGTGCGCGTCACAGCCCAGTGCACGGCGGGCTGCAGCGAGTTCGGCATCTACAAGACGGCGTGCGCGACGAAGCTCACGCAGGTCTGCGGCGACCAATGCACGCTCTCGGCGATGCCGACCTGCACGGACAACTGCACGGTGCAGTGCAAGTCGGACTGCGACAACGGCGTCAACGTCATCTGCTCCCACAACTGCTTCGAGGAATGCACGACGAGGCGCGACATGGACTGCGCGTCCAAGCCCGACCCGGCCCAGTGCGCCGCGACCTGGGACGCGAACTGCGACAACGAATGCGACGCCAAGTGCGTGACGGTGGACGGCGGCTGTTATCAGCATTGCGTGGAGTGCTGCGGCGGCTCGTGCTCGGCCGACGCGAACATGGACTGCCAGTACTCGTGCCAGGACGTCGAGTTCGAGGAGTGCGAGCAGGAGTTCCGCGCGAACTGCGAGGCCTCGTGCACCGGCGACGGCGCGCTCTTCTGCGACGGCAAGTACATCATCGCCGGCTCGCAGGTCCCGAACTGCCTGAAGGCGCTCGCCGCGCAGGGCATCGAGGTGAAGGCCGAGGGGAGCGTGACCATCGGACCCGACGGCATCAATGGCAACCTCGCCGCGGGCATCTGCTCCTACAGCCCGGGCGACAGGGCCGCCGTCGTCGGGCCCTTCGCCCTCTTCGCCGCGGCCACGGCCGGCTGGCTCGCACGTCGGCGCAAGCGCGATTCGCGCGTGGAGCGGTGATCCCATGATCGTACGGCCGACCTCCCTTTCGTGTGTCGTGTGGCTCGGGCTCGTCCTCGCTGGTTGCAGCCATGACAATGAGGATACGAGCACGGATGTGGTGGTCGGCCTCACGACCGATATGGCCGTGGGATTCGACTTTTATGAGCTCGAGCGGACGCTGAAGGTCAACGGCGTCGTCACGCAGAGCGAGCTCGTCTCGTATGGCGCGGGCAATCTGCGCCTGCCGATGGAGCTTCCAACGCAGGCCGCCGAGGACGGCGCCACGATCGAGCTGTCCCTCGCGGCGCTCCGCATCGGCGAGCACGTTCCCCTCGTGACGCGAACGGCCGCGACGCGCGCAAGGGACGGGCGATCGTTGCTCCTGCCCGTCTCCCTGGAGGCGGCGTGCGCCTCCGTGTCGTGCGCGGCGAATGCGACGTGCGTGAGCGGCGCGTGTGTTGATCCCTTCCTCGACCCGTCGTCCCTCCCAGCCTACGACCCGACGTGGATCGAATCGGCCGAGGACGCGTGCAAGACGGCGTCGTCGGGGGCTCCGGCCCTCGTGGTCGGCAAAGGGCAAATGGCATTCGCCTCGCTCGCGGAGGGCGAGGTGGTGGACATCGAGCCGGGCCCCCAAGGCGGCCACCACGTGTGGCTCGCGCTCCAGGTGACGGGGCTGCGCCAGATGGGATCGACGCTCAAGGTAAACGGGTTTTACCCGGACCTCGACTTCAAGCTGTCTCCGTTCTCCTCGCAGGTCACGCTCCGCAAAGCGGGCGACCATTGCGAGCTGTACGGGATTCGTTTCCAGGTGGACCGGGGCATCGCGGTCGACGCTGTCCGCGGCCAACCGCTCGACGTGACCTTCACCCTGACGGACCCGACCGGGGACGCCGCGACGGCCGCGACGAAGGTCGTCATCGCGCCCTGACGGTGCCAGACTCACGCATGCGGAACGAGGCCGAGCGGATCGAACGACGCAAGCGATGGGGCGAGCGCGTGCCTGTGTGTGTGCTCTTCATCGGGCTGCCCGCGGCGGGAAAGTCGACCTATTTCCGCGCGCGGTTCGTCGACACGCACATCCGCATCAACGGCGACATGCTGCGCACGGCGGCCCGGGAGCGGCTGCTCGTCGAGGCGTGCCTGCAAGGCGGGACGAGCTTCGTCGTCGACAAGACGAACGTCTCGCGCGCGGAACGAGCGAGGTACATCGAGGCCGCGCATGAAGCGGGCTTTGGGGTGCACGGGTATTTCTTCGAGAGCCGCAAGGACCTCTGTCTCGATCGCAACGCGAAGCGCCCGCCGCACGAGCGCGTGCCGGACGCGGCGGTGCTCGGAATGCGATCGAGGATGGAGCTTCCCTCGCGCGAGGAGGGGTTCGACGAGCTCCATTTCGTGCGCGGGGTGGACGGGACGTGGATCGTGGAGGCGTATCGCTGATTCGGCTCAGCGGCGTGCACGCCGGAGCCAGACCGTCATGCCCCAGAAGAGGAGCGTGCCTGGCAGACCTCCCACGCAGATCGGCAGCAAAAACTCGAACGTGAAGGGTTCGGGCCTGCGTTCGAGGTACCACGCGACCGCCGGGAGCGAGCCGAGCGCAACCGTCACGAGCGCCACGCAAAAGCCGAGGCGCGCGAGCGCCGTCCGGCCCTGCAGGAGCCCCGCGACGAGCCCGAACAGAGCAGCCACGATGACGGCCGGGGCGAGCGCGCCGGGATCCCCGAACCACATCTCGAACCAGCCCGCGCGAATCGCAGCGCCGGCCACGCCTCCGCCGGCGGCAATGCCGAAATTCCTGGCCGCGCGCATGCTCTCGGGGTCCGTGCCTTCGCCGTCGATGGCGCCGCGGATCTGCGCGCGCGCAGCGTCGGTGATCTCGCGCGGATCACGCCCCTCGCGGCGCAGGGCGAACACGCCGAGGGCGAGCGTCGCGGCGAGCGCCGGGACCTCGGTCACGATGAACGTGAGGCCGGCCGCGGCGAGCGGATGCGTGGCAGGATCCTCGCCAAGCTCGGCCGCGAGGAAGAACGCGTAGGGACCCGTTCCGGTCGCGACCCAGTGCACGGTGAGCGCGAGCGCCACGGCGCAGAGGAGCCCGCCGACGAGCCGGACACGAAGCGGCAGAGGGTGCATGGCGCGGGAGAGCCTACCGCAGGCGAGGGCCTGGGCGACAGGTACATCCCGGCGCGTCGGAGCCTTCGCAGATTTGCGAGTCCCAAGCGCGGGAACGCTACTCGCGCAGGACGCGCGCGTGGGTACGGTTCGCCGTATTCAGACACCAACGTTCGCCATGGTGTGAGCCGTGCGCGTGGTGGAACTCTTGTCTTCCGAAGGACACATGCACATGAAATCGATTCTAGGGCTGGTACCGCTGCTTCTTCTCCCCCTCGCCACCGCCTGCTCCGGCGGCGACGTCAAAGGAGAGGGCGAAGTCAAAAGCGAAGTCCCCGCGGAGCTTTCCGCGCTGTGCGAGCGCCTCGTGATCTGCCAGGGCCTGGAGCAGCAAGCCTGCGAGGCCGAAGGCATGGCCGGCATCAAAGCCGCGCTCGGCGTGAAACACGAGGTCTGTGATGCCCTCATCGAAGCCGACCTCGCCATGTATGGTTGCCTGGCGAAGGTCGAGGACTGCGAGACGTTCAACACCGCCACCCAGGTGGCCGATCCGCCGGTGTGCGCGGCCGAGATCGCGGCCGACGTCGCCCAGCTCTCCCTCGGTGGCTTCGCCTGCTACAGCGGCGAGACCCCCGTGCCGCCGCCGCCGGAGTGGACGTGCAACGCCCTGCGCTGGAACGGCTCCGACGGCTGCGACTGCGGCTGCGGCGCGCCCGATCCGGACTGCGACGGCGCCGGCTCGGCCGACCCGGGCACCGGCGTCGACAACCCCGCCTGCGACGCCTGCTTCGGCGTCGACGGCAAAGCACAGTCGTGCATCAGCGTGACCGCGACGCTCGAGGCGGCCGGCTTCCTCGTCACCCCGGCCGGCAAGACCGACGACGGCGCCGAGCTCTACGACCTCACGCTCCTGCAGCAAAACGATCACCAGGACGCGACGTCGGGCACGCACGAGCAATACCTCACGCTCATCCACCGCGGCTTCGACCGGCCCATGAACCTGATCTCCACGGGGTACAGCAATTACCTCGGGTTCGATCAGGATGAGCTGACGACGCTCCTCGGCGGAAACCAGCTCGTCTTGGACAAGCGCTTCCACAACGGCAACGGCGACGACTACGCCCACTTCTCGCGCAAGCAGGTCGCCGACGACGCCCACGACGTCGTGGTGCGCCTGCACGACCTGTACAAGAGCGCATGGATCGGCTCGGGCTTCAGCAACGGCGGCGTCGACATGGTGAGCTTCCGCCAGCATTACCCGAACGACGTCGACGCCACCGTCGCCTTCGGCGCCCCGTTCATGGTGCCCGACGACACGCGCTTCCTCTCGTTCTTCGACACCGTCGACGCCACCTGCCAGGACCGCCTCGAAGCCATCCAGCACGCCGCGCTCGGCGCCCAGCGCACGGCCGTGGAGCCCGCGGTGCACGCCTTGGCCGCCGCCGATCTCGGCGACACCTTCACCCGCGTCGAGCCCGCGCGCGCCTTCGAGGCCGCCGCGCTCTCCTACCCGTGGCTGTTCTGGCAATACTTCGGCACCCCCGACGACTGCACCGCGCTGCCCGATCCGGCGACGGCGACGGCAGAGGAACTGACGACGGCGTTCTTCAGCGTCACCAGCATCTTCGGCACCTACCCGATGTCCGACGGGTACCTGTCGTTCTTCGGCGCCTACTTCTACGAGGTGCAGCGGAGCAGCGGCTGGCCCGCCCTGCCGCGCGCCGCGCTCGTCGCAGAGGGCCTCATCCCCGAAGACCTCGTCGACATGGAGCGCGGGCTCGTGCCCGAAGGCGTGACCGCGCCGGAGTTCGACGCCGCCGAGAACAGCTCGCTCGCAGAGTTCGCGCGCCTCGGAGACGGCATCGCCTTCGTCTACTCGGACCACGACCCGTGGGTTGCCGGCGCCGTCACCCCGGACGCGGGGAGCGGCAACGTCCGCTTCACCGTGACGAACGGCAACCACACCGCGACGTTCTCATCGCTCTCGGAGCCCGATCAAGCCGCGCTCTCCGCCTTCCTCGAGGAGAAGCTCGGCATCGATCTCCCCTGAGTCTAAGGCGACGGCTCCTCGGGCTTCTTCAGCGGCTTTTGCGTCTCGCAATCCACGGGCTCGACCCACGGCGGATTCGCGGCATGCGTGATGGTGCACGTCCCGTCTTCATTCCGCCGGAAGCCTTCCTGCACGCTCCCGAGATTCGGTACCCAATCCTGGTTCTCCGGCCCGGAGGTCTGCGGATCCGGCTTGGCGGGCTCCTGCGTCGCGCCGCCACACCCCGCGGAGATCGTGACCACGAACGCCGCCGCGAGCCGCGGTGCTTTCTTGCGTTTCATCCTGGCGAGTAGAGGCGAGCAACGACGCGCCGTCAACGGAGCATGGGTCTCTTCTGGGGCCGTCGCGCCGGGGCGCTGCCCCGGACCCCACGGGGGGCTGTCCGCCCCCTCGACCCCGGACCAGGCACAGCCTGGACCGAGGGTTGAAAAACTGCGCCCCGCGCAGTTTTTCAAACGGGCCGACGAAGAACCCAGGTTGCCAGCAGAACCCGCAGCGCGGCTGTCTCGGTGGGCAACGTCGCTGATGGTCTTGACCGGGCCTGTTCGATGAGCTGCGCGCCGCGCAGTTCATCGAGCTTGGGTCCAGCCCCTGGCTGGTCCAGGTGCAGGGGCGGACAGCCCCTGCTGGGGCCTGGGGCAAAGCCCCAGCGAAATGGCCCCAGGACGAGACCCACACAGGCTACCCTGGCCGCGCCATGAAGTTCGATGATCTCGAAACGAAGATGCGGGTCTTCGAGACGGCGCACGATCACCACGTCCTGCCGGGGATCTACATGGTCGCGCGGCTCGACGGGCGTGGCTTCACCAAGCTCGTGCGCGAGCGCAAGCCGTTCGAGGCGCCATTCGACGTCCGCGTCCGCGACATGATGGTGGAGACGACGAAGCACCTCATGGACTGCGGATTTCCCGTGGTCTATGGCTACACACAGAGCGACGAGATCTCGCTCCTGTTTCGCCGCGACACGGACGTGTTCGGTCGCAAGCTGCGCAAGTACGAGTCGATCCTGGCCGGGGAGGCGAGCGCCAAGTTCGCCCGTCTCCTCGACGATCACGCGGCCTTCGACGCCCGGATCTCGCAGCTCCCCACCGAGAAGGACGTGATTGATTATTTCCGCTGGCGGCACGAGGACGCCCATCGGAATGCGCTCGGCGGGCATTGTTACTGGCTCCTCCGATCCCAGGGGCTCACGGATCGCGCGGCCACGCGGCAGCTCGAAGGGCAGTCGGTGGCGGATCGGAACGAGCTATTGTTCCAGCACGGGATCCAGTTCAACGATCTGCCGGCCTGGCAAAAACGCGGCGTGGGCCTGCATTACCGCGATGTCGAGCACGTCGGCAGGGATGGGCGGGATGGAAGCGCCGTCGTCACGACGCGGCGTAGGCTCCATGTGGAGTTCGAGTTGCCGCTGGGGATGGCGTACACCACGTTCGTTCGTCAGCGGATCGAGGAGGCGACGCCGCCGCCGAAGCCGGTCCCGGGGGGCGAGGAGCGTTCCGACGCGTGACGACGCCGAAGCGTATTTTCGTGATGGGCGCCCCGCAGGCGCCCATGGCCAAGGTGATGGTCGTGCCTTCCTAAAGAAGGCCGATATAAATCTGGATTTTCTGCGCGCTGGGAGCTAAGTACGCAGCCTGCTGCTGTACTGCCAAGCGTCAAAGGCGACGTAACGTTACGACGGTCCGAGCAAGCGATTTTATATTCCCATGGAAGTGCACGGCGCGCGTGGGAGCGCACGGCGCACCGCGGAGGCCACGCGCAATTCGACGGCGCGCGTGCGACGGCCCGGAAGGGTGGCCCGGAGCGGCAGGAATGCTGGCTCCGGAGGGCGCCGCGTCTCGTGACGAGATGGGCATCGCCCCGAACAGCGGCACAGAGTCATCGCATCCAACGACGATAACCCCGAGGTGAATATGACGACGAATCGAGAGCTGGGCTTTTTGTGGTCGCTCAAGCAGAAGTGCAACGTGGATCGATTGCCGACGCTCGAAGCGTTCGAGGGCTACCTGAAGGCGATCCTCACTTGTGCCAACGGAGACGGCAACCTGACGCCCGCAGAAAGAGAGTGGGTGCTCGGCCATGGGTCTGCCGTGGGCGCGCTGGACTCGTTGCTGGAGGAGCTCAAGACCTACAAGGCCGACGAGGATATCGAGAAGCTGCTCGCCATGAGCCCTCAGGCGGATGCTTCCCGGCGCGTCCTCATTTACGACGCGATTCGAGCCTGCAGCGCCGATGGAGAATACAACGACCGGGAGAGGGCCACGGTGCGCAAGATGGGATCGAAGCTCGGAATTGCCGAGGATTTGATCCGCCAAATCGAAGAAATCGCCCTCGAAGAAGCCCGGCTGTGGGAGCGACGGGTGAAGCTCGTGTATCCGGCGGGGACACCTCCGACGCTGCGCGCGGACGCCGCCTCGTCGGACCCGGCGTGAAAACCCCGGCGTGAAAACCCCGGCGTGACGCGGAGAGGGGGGTTCACCGCGTCTCGCCGGGGTTTTACCCCGGTCCCGACCAGGGGCTCTTCGCCCCTGGACCCGAACCAGGGCACCGCCCTGGACCTCCCGTGCATCTTGCTTGACAGCCTGGCGCGCTCGACGGTCCGATGACACGCATGGATCGCTCGGCCGCTCGGCGCCTGCTCCTGGGCCTCGCGCTCTTCGCGCCTGCTGCATGTGGAGGGGCCGCCCCGCAGGCGCCGGCGCCCCAGGTGGCCACGCGCACCGCCGCGGGCGCCTGCGAAGGCACCACGGAGAACGCTTGCCGGGCAGCGTGCGAAGGCGGGAACGCGGCCTGCTGCGAGCGCCTGGGCGACCTCGTGCTGCGAGATCGCGACCGCGGGCCTTCGCGCGCGCTCGCCGCCGCGGAGGCGCTCGGCAAGGCGTGCAGCGGCGGCCACGCGCGCGGCTGCCAGAAGCTCTCGCGGCTCATGCTGCACGGTTTTCCCGGGGCGCTCGCCGCCGACCCGACGCAGGCCGTCACCCTCGCGCGCCGCGCCTGCGACGGCGGGGATCCCGCTGGATGCGGCGATCTCGGGCGGATGTTCCTCCACGGCGTCGGCGCCGACCTCGACGATCAACGCGGCGCCCCGCTGCTCGCGAACGCCTGCGACGCGGGCGACGGCACGAGCTGCGACGTGCTCGGCATCGCGCTCCTCTTCGGCCTCGCCGTCACGCCGGATCCCGAGCGCGCGCAGGCGCTCTTCGTCAAGGCCGCCAAGGTGAGCGAAAAGGGCTGCGCCGCCGAGGATCCGCGCGCCTGTCTCGCGCTCGGCAAGGCGCTCGCCCTCGGGCGCGGCGTGCGACGGGACCAGGTGCGCGCCGCGGCGATCTTCCAGCGCGCCTGCGTGGCGGGGCTCGCCGACGGGTGCGAATGGCTGAGCGGGGCCTATGCCTACGGCCTCGGCGTCCCTCGCGACGGGACGCGCGCGCGCACCCTCGCCGCGCAGAGCTGCGAGGAGGGCAGCCCCTACGGCTGCGCCACCCTCGGCTCCCTCCTCGGCGAGGGCGTGGGCGGCGCGAAGGATCCCGTCGAAGGGGCCTCGGCCGCGCGGCGCGGCTGCGAGGCCGAGCCCTCGGCCTGCGTCCACCTCGGCGCGGCGTACGAAAAGGGCGCGGGCGTGCCCAAGGACAAACAAAAAGCCGCCGCGCTCTTCCGGCGCGCGTGCGCCGCGGGCGACGTGACGTCCTGCACGGCGCTCGGGCTCGTCATGGTGCGGGGCGACAGCGTGGCCCAGGACAAGCGGGGCGGCTTCGCGCTCGTCGCCACGGCGTGTGACGCGCGCCTGCCCGACGCCTGCGCGGTGCTCGGCAAGCTCCTCAGCAAGGGAACGACGGCCGCACCGGATCCGGCGCGCGCGCTCGCGCTTTTCCTGGAGAGCTGCGAGGCGGGCGCGGTGATCGGCTGCGGGCAGGCGGCGATCGCCTACGCCGAGGGGAAGGGCACGGCGCGGGACGACGCGCGCGCCGCCGACCTCTACCACCGCGCGTGCGAGGGGCGGCAGGAGGACGCGTGCCTCGAGCTCGGCATGTTCCGCGCCGAGGGCCGCGGCGGGCCGCGCGACGAGGCCGCGTCGACCGAGCTGCTCCGGAAGGCATGCGACGGCGAGAACGAGCTCGGCTGCAAGCTCCTCGCGGCGAAGCCTGCCGACCGCGTCACGCTGCGCGCAAAGAGCCGCGTGAAGGTCGACGAGTGCAATGCGCTCATCGAGGTCATCAACACGGGCATCGAGGACCTCAACAAGGTGCCGGGCCCGGACCCCGACGCCGATCCGACGGGCGCGCGCGAGCTTCGCAGGATGGCCGACGTGATGGACCACGTGGCGCAAAAGGCGGCGGGCGTCCGCCTCACGGTGCCCGAGCTCGTCCAGTTCGGCGCCGACTATCGCGGGATGGCCCTCGCCGTCGTGAAGGCCGCGCGCGCCATGGCAAAGGCGGCGGACGCGAAGGACGTCGCCGCGATCCACGCCGCGCAAGCCGACCTCGACAAGGCGGTCAAGCAAGAGGACCCGCTCGTCGACGCCATCAACAGGTTCTGCCAGGACCCCTGAAGCTCCGACGAACCATGATCGCTCGCCCCTCTTTCCGATCGATTCGTATGAAAAACCTTTCGCTCGCCGCCCTTTGCGCCCTCGCCCTCTCCTGCGCCAAGTCGACCCCGACGCCCGAAAAAGAGGCGACCGTCGCGCCGAGCGCCGCGCCCCTCGCCCCGAGCGCGAGCGCCGCGTCGGCCGAGCGCGAGCCGCCGAAGAAGACGATCCCCACGCTCGCGCCCGAGCCCTTCGAGGGCACGAAGGGGCTCTCCGTGGAGCTCTTCGGCATCGAGGGCGCGCTCCTCGTGGCCGAGGGCCTGCGCGTCGGCCGGATCGTCGAGGAGCGCGTCGAGTGGATCGGCAGCGTCCCCGAGACCAACCTGTCCCTCGGCCCCACCCGGGTCTCCTCCGTCCACGGCTCCTGGCCGGACAGCGTCGACGTGCTTTCCATGAACATGGGCCGCGCGCCGATGCCCACGTACTTCCCGCTCACGGGCAAGGGCGTGTCGCGCACGTTCGGCCCGGGAGGCTCCCTCGGGTGGATCCATGGCACGGCCCAGCTCGGCAAGACGACGCTCGTGGTGGGGTACGACGTGAATGATGGCCACCGGTTCGACACCGTCCGGGGGCCGACGCTCGTGCTGAAGCCCATCGAGGCCGAGAAGGGCGGCTGCAAGAAGGGCGAGGTAAAGAACGTCTGGGGCGACGACAACGACAAGGGGATCGCGCTCCCGCCCAGCGCCGTGGCCGCGACCGAATCCGGCACGCTCGTGACGATCGGAAACCTCTGCGACCGGGCGAAGAGCCCAGCCGCGGAGGTCTGGGAAAAGCCCGGCAAATCACGCATCGTCCCGCTCGGCGCCCTGGTGAAGGAGTTCGCCTACTTCCCCAAGATGCTCCGGGGCAAGGGCGACGACCTCTGGGTCGAGACCACGCCGGTGCTGCATTACAACGGCGGGAAATTCGATCTCTTGCCGACGCTCGACAAACCGATCCGGGACCTCTTCGTCTCGCCGAACGGCAAGCTCCACGGCATCTCGGGCCGGTCAATCGTCCGTTTCGACGAGGGCACGTGGACCGTCCTCGCGAATCTCGCCCGTCCCATGCGGTTCAGCGCGGTCGTCATGGATGACAAGGAGACGATCTGGGTCTCGCACAGCGGCGTCTCCCGGCTGCGCGAAACGCAGAACGCCGACGTGGAGGAAGAAGGCTGCAAGACGCCGTTCGTCTACCTCTACGAGGTGTCGTGGAGGAACGACGCGAAATTCACCTTCCCCACGACCACGAAGGCGCTCTCCACGTTCCCCGAGGTCGCCGACCTCGGGCTCGTCGAGTATTACGACGACGGGCGGCGCCTCGGCGTCACCGTGAAGAGCAAGGAGCAAGGCGAGGCCGTGATCGCCCACGTGAAGGCGAACATGAAGGACGAGCAACCCGAGCTCATCTGCTACGCCCCGAAGGGGCCCCGGGTCATCGAGATCAAGGCGAAGAAGTAAAGCCCGTCCCAGGGCGCCGCCGCGTCACGACGCGCGCGGACATCCCGTGAGATAAAGCGCCGACCCCGCGACCCCCGCGTCCCACGCATAGGCGTCACCGCCAGGCACGGCGCGCGCGATCGCGAGCAGCTCGTCGGGCGTGTAGGCGCGGAGCGCGGAGACCATGCCGTCCCACGCCACGAGCGTCGGAATCAGCGGGAGGAGATACGTGAGCGCCCAGCGCGACGCCCGCAGCGGGCGCACGAACGGCACCAGGACGAACGAGCCGACGAAGAGCATGGTCATGTTCACGCCCAGCGCCAGCGGCGCAAGTACACCCGGCAGCCGCCGCAGCGCAGGCGAGGCCGCGACATCAAAAAACGCGAGCGGCTTGCCATCACGGACAGTCGACGCCACGAGCGCCGCGACAGCCTCGGGCGGGAAGTGGTGCAGCGCGCTCCACATCGTACGCACGCCGTCGAGCTCAGGCGGGACCGCGAGGGCATCCACAGGTTCTTCGCGGTACACGAGCCCAGGATCCTTCCGCTCCGCGACACGCGCCCGGCCCGCCTCGTTCGGGTACCGATCCGTCAAGACGAACCGCACATCCCTCCGCCCCTCATCACGCAGCGCCCGCATCGCATAGAGCGCGCCGCCGCCGCCACCCGAGCACACGTCGATCACCTGTGTGCAGCCGGTTTGATCGAGCAGCGCCCCGAGCTTCGGCACGACCCCGCGGTAAAACTCCAGGCGATCGAAGCCAAAGTCGAGGAGATCCGTGCCGCCGTCGCGGATGGCGGCAGGCATCCAGGGGAGATCCTCGAGCTCAACGAGTTGCATGCGGCGCACGAACGCGATGATGGGGGTGCCCGCGCCGCGCTTCAAGCCCCCAATGATCTCCGGCGGCGAGCCGACCAAAGCCTGAGGTCTCGCGCGATGGCGCGGCGCCGGGGTTTCACCCCGGACCCCGACCAGGGGTTGTCCACCCCTGGACCCGGACCAGCGAGGCGCTGGACCCGGGGTCGATGAACTGCGCGATGCGCAGTTCATCGAACAGCCAGGGTCAAGACCAGCGACGGGCCTGCCCATCAAGGCGGTAGCGTTGCAGGTTCAACCGGCAACGTACCCGTCGCCCGTTGAGACCCACCTCCCTGGTCTTGCCACCGGCCCGTTGGAAGAACTGCGCATTGCGCAGTTCTTCCACCTTCGGTCCAGGCCGTGCCTGGTCCGGGGTCGAGGGGGCGGACAGCCCCCCGCGGGGTCCGGGGCAGCGCCCCGGGCAGCGCCCCGGCGCGACGCCTCCCATGAGACCCGTCCCTGGCGCCTCACCGCGGGCTTTCGAGGGATCCTAGCTCCTTCAGCAGCTTCTTGCGTGTCTCCGCTGCGCGCCGATCGAGGGCTTTTCGTAGCTCGGGGTCCTTGACCTTGTCGCGCTCTGCGTCCCAGTCTCCGAGGGCCACGGCGTCCACCCAGGTGAAGATGTCACAGAGATCCTGCGGCATTTCTTCGCTCGGGTTGTTGCACCGCGTCCGTGTCTCGTCGCGGTCCCTGCGATAGGCCTCCGGGAACGAGAGGGAGGTGCGGGCATAGGCGCCGTTCACCAGCGAGAGCACGGTGGGGACGATGGGCGCGGCGGGGTACGAGAGGGCTGGATCGCCTGCGTCGGGGTCGAAGGACGGCCAGAAGACGGAATACCCCTGGAGCTGCCATTCTGGGCCGGGGCGGTATTTTACGGGGACGAATGCGGTGGCTGCGTCGCCTTTTTCCCACATGAGGATCCGCCGGGGCGGGGAGACGAGGCTGATGACGTAATGGGTGTAGCAGCAATGCGCGCCCATCGAGCTCTCGGTCATCACGACCTCGGGGACGCCGTCGCCCGTGAGATCGCCGCAATAGTCGGCGCCGAGGGTCTGCTTGAAGGTGTCGGGGCCGACCCTGTCGGTGCGCCCGTGGGCCTCGTAGACGACCTTGCCGTTCGGGCCGTGGATCCGGACGAACCCGAGGCTCCCCAGGCCCGCGACGTGTAGGTTCGCGACCCGAAAGGCGCCGCAGGCTGTCTCGCCATCCATGTCGATATCGGTGAACCCTGCCGGAAGCTCCGTGGTCCACGCGGAGGGCATGGGCGCCTCGGGGGGCGGCGGGGGGGACGGGGAAGGCGCGGCCGTCGCTACAGCGCTCGCAGAGGCCGACGGAGCCGCGGCGGTCCGGGGCGCGGCGGGGACCGGAGGAGCGGTCGTCACGGACGGCGGGGACGGCGGGGGCGTGCAGGCGGCCAGAAAACACGCGAGCAGCGCGGCCGCGCGAGACCCGACACGCGCCGAGATGGAACCGAGGGCCATGCGGGGAAGGTAGCCGCGGTGGGGTTGGGCGGGGAGACCTTTCTTTCGGGCCGACGCGACGACAGGTCGTCACGCGCGTCGCCCCTTTCGTGCCAGAATGCCCGCCATGAGCGTCACCTTCCTCGTCGACGACGTCCCCCGCGCGACCACGCCTCTCCCCACGCGCCGGCTCGCCGAGACCCACGGCGACGCGCTGACGTTCGGCGGGGACGCGGACCTCCCCGTGGTCGACCACGGCTCGACGCACGCGCTGCTCGGCGCCGTCCACCTCGCGTTCGCCGAGCACCGGCCGCTCGTGCTCTCGCCCGACGCCGTGTGGTTGACGATCGCGCAGGGTGTCGCGCAGCACGTCCGCCTCCACGCGGAACAGCTCCGGTCGCGGCTCGTCCGGCACACGGGTACGGCGCGGATCGAGGTCCCGGTGGAGGGCCCGATGCCGACCGACGCGGTGTCCTGGGCCTCGATCGTCGGCTCCTTCCGGGACCACGTCGCGGACCAGGTCGGCGCCGGACGCGCGCGGCTCTTCGAATGCGACTTTTCCACGAGCACCGAGGTCGATCGTATCGCGAGCCAGGTCGTCCTCCTCGACGCGTACGCGCCCTATTTCGATTATTACCTCGCCTGCATCTGCGGCATCCCGGAGATCACGCTGCTCGGCACGCCCGCCGACTGGAAGCGACTTCGCGAGCGCATCGACGTGATCGCGGAGCTCGATCTCGATTTCTGGACCCACTCCCTCGCGCCGATCTGCGACGAGCTCGTGCGCGCGGCCTCGGGGCAGCCGGACCTCGACGTCTGGCGCCGCATTTACAAACCCGTGGACGCCTACGGCGGGGATGTGATCACCGGCTGGATCGCGCGGCTTTATCCGTACCTCATGGAGGAGGGTCGCGTGACCCAACGGAATCCGCTGCTGGGGTTGCCCCTCGACGAACCACGGGGTGGCGACGAGGAGGATTGGTACCGGGGCCCGGGCATTCGAACCGGGGACGTGCTCGGCAGCCCTTCGACCGTGCGGATTCACGTCGTCGACATGGTCACGAGCGAGCGCCATATCGTCGCCCTCGACGGCGGCGTGACCGCGGTCTCGCAGGACGCGGAGGGCCGCCTCACCCCCATCTCCGGCTGGGCCTTGCGTCGCAGCAGCCCCGCCATCGGCGAGGTCCTCGAACGCATCCGCGCCGGACATCGGTTCGTCCCCGCGCCGAAGCGCGACGACCGCTTCTGGTACAGCTTCAACGGCCCCGCCGATTTCGTGGCCATTTACCATGCATTCGAGGAGGCGACCTTGTTCGCCGAGACGAGCCCCTGGCGGTTCCTCCGGCCCGTAGAGCAGCACAACGTCGTGGTTTCCTTGCCGTACGATCACACGACGGCCGTTCTGCGCTTCCTCGACCTGCCCGACGGCACGTTCCTCGCGATGACGAGCGGTCGAAATTCGGTCCTGGTACGTGGCCGGATCGACGCCGTCGAGCCGCCGCCTCCGGCCAAGGCGAAGGGAGACACATATGACCCCGAATCCATCGAGACGCTTCCGCGGCAGCGACGATCGAGCCAGCCGTTCGAAGAGGTGACGATCCTTCGCCGGCCGCTCGCGGAGGTCTTGCTCCGCGCGCTCGACAGCGGCGGCGCCACGGATCTGCCCGAGGACGGTCGATTGCGCGACGTGCTCGCGGAGTGGTACTTCGAGCCCCCGCCGCCGCCCCGGGAGCGCAAGAAACCGGGGCGGCGTTAGCCCGAGGCCTTCAGGGCGGAAACACGAAATGCGCGGGCCCCGCGACGCCGGGCGCGGGGTCCTTCTGGTACTCCCCGAGCCGCGCGCGGCACTCGTCCGTCCAGCCATTCTTGGGGGACGCGGCCTGGACGAGCGCGGCGAGCGCGATCCTGCGGAGCCTCCCGTCGGATTGCTCCCGCAGCGCCACCTCCACGCGGCCCGGATGCACGCTCCCGCGCACCACGTCGAAGGCGGCCTCCAGCACCTCGTGGTAGAGCCAATCCTTCTTCGAAAGCTCGATCAGCGCAGCGCTGAGCTCCTTCGCGTCCCACAGGCGCGCGCCGAGCGAAATGTAGTGCGGCGCCGTCCAGGGGTTTTCCGCGAGCGCAGCGACGAGCTCGGTCGCGACCCGCACGTGCATCGCAGGCGCATACGCGCCGAGGTGCGACCTGATCACGGGCAGGAAGGCGAGGAGGTGCTGGCCGAGCGGCAAGAGCTCCTTCAATCGACCCGAGACAGCGCTCACCTCGGACGTCGTCATCCGCTGCAAGACCGCCGCGAGCGCGTGCGCCGCCTCGTCGTGTGACGCCGCGCCGAGGTGCACGAGCAAGCGCTGGAAGAGCGAGCGCTGCGAATCACGCAGCGGCAAATAGGCGGCGCGCTTCAAGAGGTCGATCCGCGCCTCCGGCTCCGCGCGGCCGAGGATCGTCGACAAAAGCGCGACGACCCGCTCCTCCGCCTCGGTCGAGAGGCGGCCGAGCGGGATATCGGCGAGCTTCGACGCGACGATCCAGTCCGGGTCCTGCACGGCCTTCTCGAAGATGGCCCAGGTCTCCGCCTTTTCGAGGTGATCCCACAACGCCCGGAGGAGCGCGATCCGCACGTCTCGGTGCGTCCCAGGCTTGTCGAGGCGCAGGAGTTCTTGATACGCGTCGTCGCCGCCCAATTCGCCGAGCAGGCGGACGACCTCCTTCGCGACCGTGACCTTGTTCGTGGGGACCGCACGAAGCTCGGCGAGGACCTCTTCGCGCCGCAGCTCCGAAAAAAACTTGCGGAGCGCATAAATCGCCCAGCGCGCCCGAGCGTCGCCGAGCGCCTCGATGAGCACGGGCACGCCCTGCCGCGCGTCGAGCCACGGGAGCCCACGAATCGCCATTTCGCGCACCGGCTGGCGAGGATCCGAGGCGAACGGGAGGATCGACGTCGCGTCCGCGAATGCGAGGCGCACGAGCGCGCCGAGGGCGAACCGCAGCGTCGGGACGTCACGCGCCTCGTCCTTCAGGATCGACACGAGCGCGTCTGCATACGTGCGCTGCTGGTTCGCCGTCCACCGCCCATGGCCGACCTCGAAGGGAATGAGCCAGCTCGTGCGGCCCGTGGCGAAGCGGCCTTTCATCGGCTGCGCCGAGAGCAGCGCGGGGCTCAACAGATCCTGCCTGCGAAGGCTCACATACCGGGCGACCGCGGGAAGGAGCACAAAACTCTCGTCGTCGCGGAGGAGCTCGGGGACGAGGCGCGTGAAGCGGCGTCGGTCGTGCTCGTCGAGCAATCCCAGGGCCGCGGCGGAGACGCCCGCGAACGGAAGCTCGCGCGCGAGCTTCTCCAATGCGTCGAGCAGCGGAGTCACGGCGCCGAGCCGCACGCCGAGGCTTTGCGCGAGGGAGATGATGGCGCCCGCGCGCTCCTGCGTGGCCCAGGCCGCGGCGAGCTGCGCGAGGGCAGGGGAGAGCCGCTCGGCGTCCTCTCGGGTGAGCCCGGTCCCGAGCCCCCACGTGGAGACCGAACCACGCGCGGCGAAGAGCCGCGTGAGCCATTGCGCGCCCCATTCGCCGTCGACGCGAAAGAGGAGAACGACGAGGCGCTCGACGGCGGAGGCGGTGGCCGGCGAGAGATCCGCGGCGTCGAGGGCATCCTGCAAGACGGCGCCGACCGCGTCGAGGTGCTCGGGGCCAAACGTGGCAACACGGAGCGCGCCGAGCGCTTCGAGCATGCTCCTCCGGACCGGGTCCTGCTCGAACTTGCGCGCCTTGATGTTCGCGATCGCGTCGCCGAGCGCGGGCTTGTCGTGGCGGATGCTCGAAAGGAGGATCGATTGCGCCCGCGCGCGTTCTTCGCCCTCCGGATGGCCGAGCCACGGGGCGAGCACCTGCTTCGCCTCGGCAAAGGAGAGCAAGCCGGCGTAAACGATCCGTTGCTCGGGCTTCGAGGTGAGCGCCGGGCACCACTCGAGGTGGCGCTTCGCCTCGCGCTCGCGCAGATCCCGCGGGAGCCAATCGAGGACCTGCACGGGGATCGTCCCGTTCGACGCCTGCGCGGCGCGCGACCAGCGATCGAACGCCTTCTCGCGGACCTTTTCCTCCTCCGCGGACTCGGCCTTGAAATACCGAAACAGAAATGCGCCGAACGCGCCGCGGCCTCCCTGGAGGAACGCGCGGAGGACGGCCTTTTGATCGTCGGTGGAGAGCCGGAGGAACCAGCGAAGGCCCTGCTTGCCATCGCCGAGCGTGCTCCACGCGTGGCGGAGGAGGTAATCAAGGCGCTCGGCGCCGAGGTGTTTCGCGACCTTGTCGAAACGGACGACGCCGAACGCGCCCGGCGCGTGGGTCGGCCGGCCGCTCTCGTGGCGCGCCTTCAAGAGGTCGAAGGTCTCCCGCGGGCGCGCGCGGACGAGGGCGCCGAGCGCCTGCGCGAGTTGGCTCGGCTGCTCGCCGCGGTCGAAGAGCGCCTGCATGAGCTTCAGCGTGGTGTCCGGCGCGCGCCGCGCGAGGCCCGGGAGCTCGGCGAAGAGGCGATGGCGCTGCCGCGGGTCGACGGTTTGGCTGCGCTCCAGATCCGCGAGGAACCAGGCCGCGGCGAAACGCGCGTGCCGCGAGCAGAGGCGCCTCCAGGCGACGGGACCGCCGCCGTCGACGAGGCGTTTCATGAGGCCCGAGACGAAGGTCTCCGTGCCGAGCGGCAGGAGGTCGATGACGAGCCGCTCCTCGCCCTCTTTCAGGTGGGCCCCGAGAAACGCGTCGACGGGCGCGCTTCGCCTCTTTTGGACGAGCCCGGCGAGGGTGCGGTAGAGGATCCGCTTCTCGACGATCACGTCGAGGGCACGCGTGACAAGCGTATCATCGCAAAAGACGCCCACCATGCAGCTCGCCCGGCGGCGGACGGTGCGCGAGGCGTCGGAGAGGCCGGCGACGACCCGGGCCGCGTCGCGGCTCCCGAACACGGACCAAAGTCCGAGGACACGCTCGTAGATCTCGGGGCTCTGGTGCAGCTCGTCGAGCGTCGTTCGGGCGTCCGTGTCCCCCTGGGCCGCCTTCCGTCCGACCTCGATGACCCGGCGGATGCGCTCGTTGTGGGTGAGGGGCTCGATCTCGGCGAGGAGCGTGGCTTTCGTCAGCGACATCGTGGCGGCGATGATACGGAATTCCCTGGAGGCGCCAAGATTCCCCGGACCGCCACACGCGCGAAATCGTCCGGCGCCACGGCGCCTCTGGTCCACGCGCACGTGATCCCCTATAGAGGGTCGCCATGCTGACCCGCGTCAAGGGATGGCTCGCGGATAGGCGCGCCCCGCTGCTCGTCGCGCTCCTCGCGATCCTCCTGCTCCTGCCCACGCTCGGGGCCGGGGCGATCATGGACGATCACGCGCACCGGATGGCGTACCATCCGACGTTCACGCGGCCCGGGGGGCCCCGCGGGGACTGGGATCTCTTCCGCTTCCTCGAAGACGATCCCGTCGCGTTCCGCTCCCTCCAGGAGAGCGGGATATGGCCCTGGTGGGCCGTCGCCGGCTCGAAGCTCGCGTTCCTCCGCCCGCTCCCGTCGCTCTGGCACGCGCTCGATTACCGCGTTTGGCCGAACGCGTACTGGTTCATGCACGCCGAGAGCATCCTCGTCTTCGCGGCGACGGCCTTTTTCGCCGCGCACCTCTATCGAAGGCTCTTCGGCGCCACGGTCGCCGCGGGCCTCGCCGCGCTGATCTTCGCGGTCGACGACACGCATGCGATGGTCGTCGCGTGGATCGCCAATCGCCACGCGATCCTCTCGACCCTCTTCGCCGTGCTCACGCTGCTCGCGCACGATCGCGCCCGCCGGGACGGCTGGAAGCCGGGCGTCTACCTCGCGCCGCTCGCGCTGTTCGGGGCCATGTTCTCCGGCGAGAGCGGGCTCGGCGCGCTCGCGTATCTCTTCGCCTACGCCCTCTTCCTCGATCGAGCGCCGCTGCGCGCCCGCGCGGCCGCGCTCGTCCCGCACGCCGGCGTCGCGCTCCTCTGGTTCGCCGCGTACAAGCTCGGCAAGTATGGCGCGGCGGGCGGCGTGTTTTACATCGACCCGCTGACGCAATCGGGGGAATTCCTCCGCGCCGTCGCGACACGGCTGCCCGTGCTCCTCGCCGGGCAGATGGCCGCGCCGCCCGCCGACGTGTGGATGCTCTGGCCGCAGAGCGAGACCCGGAGCCTCGTCTCGATTTGCCTCCTCGTGCTGCTCGCCCTGGGGGGCGGGATCTTCGCCGTGCTGCGCCGCGATCGGAATGCCGGATTTTTCGCCGTCGGCATGACGCTCTCTTTGCTCCCGACCTGCGCGGTTTGGCCGGGTGATCGGCTCTTGCTCTTCGCGGGGATCGGGGGCTCGGGGCTCGTCGCGTCGATGCTCGTGGCCTCGCGCGAGCACCTCGGGCGGGCGGCGCGTGTGTACGTGGGCGCCGTGGCCGGGGTCCTCGTGCTCTTCCACCTCGTGCTCGCGCCCCTCTTGCTGCCGCTGCGGGCGTGGTCGACGGGCGAGATGCTCCACGGGTACACGGAGCGGGCAATCACGAGCATGCCGAAGTTCGATGCGACCGCGCCGCAGACGCTCGTGGTGGTGAGCTCGCCCGACAGCATCATCGCGAACACCGCCATCGCGGCGCGGATCAACGCGAATGAGGCGATGCCTTCGCCGCTTCGGGTGCTCTCGACGGTGCAGCGCGGGACGCTGAAGGTCGGCCGCGTGGACGCGCGCACGCTGTCGGTGACGCTCTCGGACGGCCATTTCATGGAGCCGACAGCGACCGTGTTCCGTGATCCGGAGAAGGCGCCGCTGCGCGTCGGGGATCGGGTCGATGTCGGGACCATGGTGGCGGAGGTCGTGACGCTGACGCCGGACGGCAAATTGCCTGCGCAGATCGATTTTCATTTCGATCGGTCGCTAGACGATCCGTCGATGGTGTGGGTCGTCTGGGAAAAGACCCGCTTCGTGCCGTTCGAGGTGCCGAAGGTCGGCGAGACGCGCGAGCTCCCGGTGGTGCCGTACCAGACGGCGATGGGCGGGTGATCTACCAGCGAGCGCGTAGCTCCTCGGCCCAGCCGTAGAGGCCGTCGACGCGCACGCGCTCGCCGCTGTCGTCACGCACGTCGCCAGAGAAACGACCGAAACACTGGTGGATCTCCGCGCCGGCCACGACGAGCGGCACCTTCGTCCGTTTCTCGTGCGTCGGCAGGAAGTCGAGCCGCACCCGATCGGAGCCTTTCGAGGTGATCCGCCAGGGCCTGCGAACATCGCGGCGGTCGTACTCGAACCGGACATCCTCGTGGATCTTGTGGAGCCGGCCGTCGAGGCAGACGCCGTTTTCGGTCGCCCCCGTCCCGTCGGTCCACTTCCCGCCAAATTGCAAGCCGACGACCCGCCCCTCGACGACCCCCGACGCCGAAGCCCAGTTCCAGACCGTGCGCGCGGGCCAGACGCCGCGACCAAAATCGAGGCAGCCGAAGGCCTGCTCCTCCGGGCCCATCGTCTGCGCGACGCCGTCCACGCGGATGGTCCCAGTCGCCGGGAGCGTGTTTTGCTTCGAGGTGAACTGGAACAACGCCTCGCTCCACGGCACCACGACATTGAGCGTCTCGTGCCCGGGCGGCCGCGCCACGAGCACGTCGGCCTCGACCAAACGCCCGCGGCTCCGAAACCGGGTGACGAGGCGCGTGCCGCCGCGCTCCTCGCGAAACGCGAGCCGGAGCCCGAGCCTTTCGAACACGATATCGGCCCCGCCGACCGTGTCGGGCAGGGAAAACCCGAGCGCGAGCGGGACCGGGACAACCTTTTCGAGCTCGCGGCCCGTCTCCCGATCGAGCAGCAGCGCGCTCGCCATGCCGAGGTAGTCGAAGTCGGCATACGTGAGCGCAAGGGCGCCGCCGTTCCAGGTGACACACCAGTACTCCCAGCGCTTCCGGCGCCCCCACGGGCCGCGCAGCTCACATCGATGCAGGGGCCTGCGCGACCAGCCCTTCGCGTCGGGGTTCAGCCGCCCCCCCAGCGTGCAGAGGGCCACGGCGCCGTCGAGCTCACGAGAATTTCCGCCCATCCGGAGAGCCTCCACGGATTTTCCCATGTATTTTCTAGCTTGTAAAGAGGCACGCGAGGTGGCCATATCCCCCGGCCGTCAGGCATCCACCCGGAAGGTCAGTCCATGTCATCACAATTCAGGCCCGAGGTTTATGCCATCGATTTCGGCACCACCAACTCGCTGCTCGCCGCAGCGAACGCGACGTCCACGTGTCCCCCGATCCCCCTCGACGACGCCGCATCCGACCCGACCATCCTGCGCAGCCTGCTCTTTTTCGGGCAGAACCAGTTCTCCTGCGGCGCCGTGGCCATCCGCGACTTCGTCGCAAGCGGCATGCAGGGCCGGCTCATCCGCTCGATCAAGAAATTCCTCCCCGACCGCGGCTTCTCCGGCACGCAGATCGGCCACCGCGTCGTCACCATCGAGGATCTGATCGGCCGCTTCCTACGAATCATGCGCGACCACGCGAACCGCCATTTCGACGCCGAGGTCGATCGCGTGGTGCTGGGGAGGCCAGCCATGTTCTCGCTCGATCCCGTGGAAGACCAGCTCGCCCAGGACCGGCTCGAACGCGCCGCACAAAGCGCAGGGTTCTCCGAGGTCACCTTCTGCCCCGAGCCCGTCGCCGCAGCCCACGATTTCGAGCTCGGGCTCGATCGTCCCATGACCGTCCTCGTCGCCGATTTCGGCGGCGGGACCTCGGACTACACCGTCGTACGGATGCGGCCAGAAGGCTTCGCCGCATCGGACGTCCTCTCGCTCGGAGGCGTCTCCGTGGCCGGCGACGCGCTCGACGGGAGCCTGATGCGCCACAAAATCGCGCGCCATTTCGGCGCAGAAGTCACCTACCAGGTGCCCCTCGGCAAGAACCTGCTCACAATGCCCCGCGGGATCATGGAAAAACTCTGCTCGCCAGCAGACATGGCCGTTCTCCAGCACCGAGACATGCTCGCATTCCTGCGAGACGTGCAAGCCTGGTCGCTCGGGGGAGACGACCAGAAACGGATGGACCAGCTCCTCTGTCTGGTCGAAGACGCCCTCGCCTTCCAGGTGTTCGAGGCCATCGAGCACAGCAAATGCGCGCTCTCGGAGGCAACGAAGACCCAATTCGTCTTCGACTACCCAACGATGAACATCCACGAATGGATCACCCGCGACGAATTCGAAGCAGGCGCCGAGCGCTCCGTCGACGCCATCCTGCGGTCCCTCGACCGAACACTCGAATCCGCAGGACTCGGATTCGAGGCCATCGACGTGGTCTGTTGCACCGGCGGAACAGCGCGTGTCCCACGGCTCGCCCGCGCCCTCGAAGAACGATTCGGAGCAGGGAAGCTCCGCAAGCTGCGGAGCTTTCACTCCGTCGTGCAGGGGCTCGCCGAGCGGGCACGGAGGATCGCGCGTGGGCTCGATTGAGGCATCAGCTGTTCGTGAGGCGTTGCGCCGGGGCGCTGCCCCGGACCCCGCGGGGGGCTGTCCGCCCCCTCGACCCCGGACCAGGCACGGCCTGGACCGGTGATTGAAAAACTGCGCGGTGCGCAGTTTTTCAAACGGGCCGACGAAGAAGCGGGGGTGCCAGCCGAACCAGCAGCGCGGCTGTCTCGGTGGGCAACGCCGTTGCTGGTCTTCACCGGGCCTGTTCGATGAACTGCGCGGAGCGCAGTTCATCGAGCCTGGGTCCAGCCCCTGGTTGGTCCGGGTGCAGGGGCGGACAGCCCCTGCTGGGGCTTGGGGCAAAGCCCCAGCAAAACGGCTTCACGAAGAGACCCATGCTCTCAGCCCCCCGTAGATCGTGAGCACTCCCCGCGGAGGGCCTCCTGCGGCTCCGCAACGCGGTCCCCGTCTGCGCGTCCGCCGACCTTCAGTGCCGTCAGCCGCCGCTCCCTGGGCGCGTCCTCTGCTCTGCGGCGCTGCAGGGCGGAGGACGCGCTCATCCGACCTGACAGGTGGCGCCGCAGCTTCAACACTCCGCTCTGGAGACGCTGACCTGCGGCGCTGCAGCTCCCACACTCCGCTCTGGAGACGCTGACCTGCGGCGCTGCAGGTCTCCTTTTGCGAGGCCGCCTCCCGTTCTGCGGCGCCGCAGGTCCCCGAACGCGCTCTGGGCCCTCCATCCTGCGGCGCTGGAGGGCGCGCCGCGACCTTGGCTGGCAGGGTCGCCGCTGGTCTTGACCCTGGCTGTTCGATGAACTGCGCATCGCGCAGTTCATCGTCCTGGGTCCAGCGCCTCGCTGGTCCGGGTCCCGGGGCGGACAGCCCCGGGTGGGGCCTGGGGCAAAGCCCCAGCACGGCGCCCCTACGCAGCTCAGCCAAAGAGCGGATGGAGCGGAACGAACCCGAGGTAAGCCTTCGCCGCCAAGGGTTCGCCTGGCGCGAGGACGAGCTTGATCCCGAGCGTGGTCGACACCGGGCTCGCGATGCGGTGGCTGGGGAGGGCGAGACGCGCGAAGGGGGGGAATTCGAGGAGGGCGTCGTGTTTGGCCGGCGTGCATGCTCCTCGGGCGACGAGATCGTCGAGGAGGGGGCGCCAGCGGGGATCTCCGGGGAGATGATGCAGTTCGAGGCCGAGCGTTGGCAGGACGCCGGCGCTGACGTCCAGGTGAAAGCCGAGCTGCGTGGCTTCGGGGACCAGGGCGGCGAGCAGCGAATCGAGCTGCGCTCGATCGCCGGGCCATTCGATCTGGTCGAGGTAGGCTGGGAGCTCGTCGCGGGGGATCGTCGTGACGAGACGGAGCGCGTCGAGGCCGCGGGAATCGAGGGGCGCGACGTGGAGGACGCGGCCTCGGCGGGGCAATCGTTTGATGACACGGACGGCTGTGTCGAAGGTGGCGCATGGGAGCGGGTGCCCGAGGAGGAGGGAGGTCGCGCGGTCGAGGAGGTCGAGACGGACGGCGCGCCCTCGCTCGTCTTGCTCCTCCGGCGGTTGCTCGTCGTTGATGTGCCGCTCGATGCAGGGGAAGGGGAGCGGCGGCGGCGCGGCGCTGGGCTCTCCTTTTACGTCGAATTCGAGCCACAGGGCAGGCACCTCGGCGTGGAGCAGGGACGTGGATGCGGCCCATTCTCGGCAGAAATCGAGGATGCCGCGCCAGGCCGGCGTGCCCCGGGCGGGCGCGTCGCGTAGCAGGGCCCGATGTCCATCCGCGCGCGCGAGCAGATACATCAGGAAATCGACACGCGTGGATTCGTCGAGACGGCATTCGAGGGCGATGCCGGAGGCGGCTTTGGGCAGCCCTCGCGTGACGGCGTGGAGCGCGCGCCGGGCGGCGGGGACGAGCAGTGCCTCGGGGACGAGGGGCGCGACGAGGTCGAGCGTCGCGTCGGGCGCGACGATCATGGCTTGCCTCCTTTCGACACACCACGGAGCTCGATGCCGAGATGGAGGTTCTGAAGGTCCCGCGGCGCGACGATCGCGCGCGGTTCCTCCCCGTCTCGCCGGGGATTGGAGAAGGCCCAGTACACGCCCTGGGGCGCGTCCGGAGGGAGGGCGAACCGCAAGGTGACCTTTTCTCGACCGGGCGCGGTCTTCACCACTTGCCCGATCTCCCCTCGAATGTGGGTCTCTCCTTGCCGCAGCTCGCATCGCGTGAACGCGCCTTCGAGCTTGGTTCCGAACAGGGTGAGGAGAAGCTCGCCGTCTCCGGGCTCCCAGAAGAAGCCGGTCACCGTTTGTCGACCGTAGACCCAGGGCAAGGGCGTCGGCGCGAGCATCATCACGCGGGGTCCCCCCCGGATCGCCTCGTCGGACAAGGCTTCGAGGATCCGACGCCGATCCCCCGAGAGCAGGATCTCCTTCTCCTCCGACGAGAGATCCCGCCGCTGGGAGACGACCGCGACCGGATCCCGCCGGTAGGCCTCCTGGATGTCCGGGTCCTGCGCCAGGCTCATGATGAACGCGAGCAGCATGTGTGCCTCCCCCTCTGCTATCGAAGAAGCGAACCGTCAGCGCGCGTGATGGTAAAAGACGTCATTGGAATCCATGGTGCTCGCGAGCGCGATGTCCGGCGCCGGCGAATGCGTGTAGCGGACGCGGATCCGCTCCCCGGGCGCGAGGCGCCGCGCGAAGGAGATCCAGTTGTCCCCGGGGACCATGACGTACGCGCCGCGGCCGAGGAGGGCGCCGTCGCGGCGGATTTCGAGGATCTCCTCGACGAGCTGCGCCGAGAGCGTCAAGCCCGCTTGCGGCTTTTCGATGGCGAAGGACTCGACGGCCTCGGTGAACCCGCTCCGATCGAGATCGGCCAGGGCGATCGCCTCGCCGACGCCGCACGTGCTGGAGGACCACGCGGGGGTCGCCTCGAAGGCGCGCGACGTCCCCAGGAACATCACGAGCGGCGCTCCGTATCCGTAAAACTGCGGGCCCCACCGGCTCGCGAGGAGGTCTTGCGCGCCGTCGCCATTCACGTCCGCGAGGCGGACGCCCGCGCCCCAGCCCGACGTCTCCGACGTCCAGATGGGATCGGCGCTGGAAAAGGGCCAGTAAGCCATCAGGCGCGAATCGCTGCCGATGCCGCTCGCGCAGCTCGCGGGCGGGGGCGGGCTCGGGTAGAGGTTGCCCACATAGGCGGGGGGCGTCTCCGGCGGACGCGCGGGCGCGAGATCGTCGGGAGGCACGATGTCCTTGTAATGGTCGTTGTAGAACGTGACGATCCCCCGGCGGCCGCCGATCGTCCCCACGTCGACGAAGAGCGGAATGCCGCGCTCGACGCGCGCGGTCCAGGCGGCGGACGTGTCGAGGTGGACCTCGCCGTCCTCGCCGAGCGCCCCCCGATACAACGGGAGCCCCCGCGCGGCGACGAGGAGATCGAGGAATCCGTCGCCGTCGATGTCCGCGAATTTCGGGGTGAGGGCGTGCATGCGCGCGCTGGAGGTCCATGCAGGCGTGCGCGACAGCTTGCCTCCGTCGTTCTTATAGATCCGCACGCGCCCGGGTTTGGGTTTGGGCTCGGTGTCGCGCTCGGTGTCGAGCTCGAAGGCCACGCCGACGGCGAGATCGAGGTCGCCGTCGCCATCGTAATCGCCGAGCGCAGCGCCGAAGCTCGAATACCTGTCCGTGGTGCGAAAGCTGGGCCACCGTTCGAGGGCGCCGCCGCGATTGAAATAGACCTTCGTGTACCCCAGCGTCTTCGCGTCGATCCAGGGGCCCACTGTGACCGCGACGTCGACGAACCCGTCGAGATCGATGTCCCCCACGGCGACGCCGGCGTGGTAATCTGTGTCGTCGGAGGACCAGCTCGGCTCGTTCGGGAAGTTGCCCCGACCGTCGTTGCGATACACGGTCACCGGGCGCTGATTCAGGTCGTTTCCATTGGCGACGACGAGATCCTTGAACCCGTCGCCGTCGATGTCCGCGAGGGCAGCCCCGAGCGAGTTCATGGTCGTGTCGGCGGAGCGATACCCCGGCTCCGTCGGATAAGGAGGCGTGGCCCGCGGAGGTGCCTGCGTGACGTCGCCGCCAGGCGGTGGCTCGGAAGGCGCCGTCACGAAGAGCACTCCGACGAGCGAGAAGCACACCAATCCTACCCCGATCCTGGTCGCGGTGCCCCATCCCATCGCTGTCGCTCCCTCATTGCGGTGGTTCGATGCCAAGGCCGGGCGCGAAGATCGCGGCCCAGCGATCGGGCCGCCGTACACCTCGTTGCGCCATGACCGTGTCGGCGACGGCCACGAGCGCGCCTCCGGATTCGCCGCCGGAGAGCTCGCCCTTGCGGCGGCGCGCGCAAGCCGCGTGGAGCACCATCTCGGCCCCGTCGAAGCCACGAATGGCGGCGTCGAGGTAGGCGAGGGCCTCGTCGTCCTGCCCGCGGAGCCGCGCCACGGCGGCCCGGAGCAAGGCCGCGGAGGGAGGCGCGTCGGCGCGAATCTCACGTTCGAGCCGCGACGCGATGCGCTCGGCTTCCCGCGCGAGCCGCGCGCGAAGGCGCGGGGGAGCCTCCGCCGCGGTGGCGATCGCGGTGCGCGCGCGGAGGAAGAGCATATCGATCCGGGAAGGTTGCACGCGGAGCTGTTGCGAGCGGACAATCGCCCCCCACGCGTGGAGGACGCGTGTCCGTGCCAGGGTCGCGTGGCCTTCGTAGAGATCCGCATAGGCCTCGATGCGGAGCGCGTACATGTGCTGCACGTGCATACCGCCGCGGGTCCAGGACGCGACGCCCTCGCGCACACGGCGGCGCGCCTCCTCGACGTCGTCCGCGGCGATCCTCGTCACCGCGGACGCGCTGGAAGCGCTGATGGCCGCGAAGAGATTGCCGAGCGACGTGGCCTCGTGATGCCAGGCCGCCGTGCGCTCCGCGAGCTCGTGCAGGCGTCCCATGGCGTCGAGGGCGATGACGGCGACGATGTGCGCCATGTTCTGGTATTTCGCGAGGTCGATCCTCCGGCTGCGGAGATGGCGGCCGATGGCGTCGTAACGATCCAAGGCCTCTCGCCAGCGTCCCTCGATCATGGTGGTCGCGGCGCCGTACATGGTGACGGTCTCCATGAGGTCCGGATCGCCTGCGCCGCTCGCGATTTCCGCCGCCCGCGCGAGGAGGCGCGCCCCCTCGGCCACCGCGGACGGCCCGCCCTGCAAGAGTGACAATTGCGCATACGTGCCGAGCGCCTGGGCAATCCGCGAAGGTTCGCCGGCGTCGAGCGCGAGACCGAGTCCGCGTATCAAAAACGCGCACGATCGCAGCGGATCGACGTCCGTCAGGGCCATGCTCACCGCCATGCAAACGTCGATCCGGGCGAGCACAGCCGGATCGATGTCGGCGGCCGCGCGAGGCTGGAAATGCGTGCCGCGGCGCCGGATGCGAAGAATGCCCTTGAGCGCCATCATGGCAACACTGGCCGTCGTCCTGGGCGGACGCAGGCCAAGCCCGGAGAGGAACGTCGCGAGGACACGGTTGCCCTCGTCGAGGTGCCCGCCGACGAAGAGTTGCTCGATTGCGCGACGTCGTAGGTCGAGCGCCTCCTCGGGCGAGGCGCCGTCGGCGCATTCCAGGTAGAGCTCCGCCGCTTCCCGGCACCGGCCCGCATTCGCCAGGGCGTGGGCCCGTCGGACCTTGATCTCGTGGGTCGTCTCCGGGGTATCTGCGGGCCCGCCGCGCCCCCAGTCGATCGCGAGCGCGTAAAGCTCGGCCGCGTGGGCGAAGGCCAGCGCGCCGCTCGCCCGGTCGGCCGCGGCGATCGCGTAATGCGCCGCCTTGTATCTCTCTCCGGCACTCTGGAAATGCATCGCGAGCTCCTCCGGTTCGACCTCGGGCGACGTCTCCAGCACGGAAGCCAGGCGCTCATGTCGCGCGGCGAGCGCCTCGACGTCGAGCGCGGCGAGGATCGCATCGCGGAGACGTTCGTGGGAGACCTCGCAGCCCGGGCGCTCATGCACGCTGCATACCCTGAGCAACCCCGCCGAGCGTAACGGCGTCAGCGAAGCGAGCGCCTCGTCGGCGAGCTCGGCCGCCGCGAACGCGATGTCCTGTTCGAGCGGGCGCCCGGCGACGGCCACGATTTCGAGCAGCCGCCGCGACGGCGCCGGGGCCGCGTTGAGCCGCGCGCGCATCGCCTCGCGCAAATCGACCCGCGGCGCGGCGCGTGGGCCCGCCGCGCGGACGTGCCGCGCGAGCTCCTCGATCGAGAAAGGATTGCCCTCGGATTCACGCACGATCGCGCCCGCCGTCGCCTCGTCCGCCGAGGGCCCGAGGTGATCCCGCGCGAGCGCGAGCGAGAGATCCTGCGGCAAGGGCCCGAGGTCGACGTCGTGGAGGCGAATCCTGCCTCCCGCAGCGGCGACGAGCTGCCCGAAGCGGGCCACGAAGACGCTCCGCTCGACGTCGTCGTCGCTGCGGTGGCAGGCGAGCAAGAGCATCGGCGGCGCGTCGGGAGGCGAGAGGAGCTCGAAGAGGAGCTCGGCGCTGTCGACGTCGCCCCATTGCAGGTCGTCAATGCAGAGCACGAGCGGGCCACGCGCGGCGAGGCGCCGGAGGAGGTCCTTGAGCGCCTGAAAAGCGCGAAGACGCGCCCGCGGCGGATCGAGGGCCTCCGCGCGCTCCTCGGGCGGGGCGGGGTCGATGAGCCCGAGCACGGGGAAGATTCGCTCGAGGTCGTGCAGATTCGGGGGGATCAAGGCCCCCGCTTCCTCCGGCGGGAGACGTTTGACGTGACGCGCGAGCACGTCGACGAGGCTATCAAGCGCCTTGTACGGCACCGATTCGCGGTCGTGGCAACGACCCCGGAGGACGAGGACGCCCTCCCAGCGCCGGAGGGCCGCGAGGAACGTCGACGCGAGCGCGCTTTTTCCCACGCCGGACGCGCCCGAGAGGCGGACGAGCACGGCGCGGCCGGCCGTGCTCTCCCGGAAGGCCTCGAGGAGCGCCGCCATTTCGTGCTCGCGCCCGACGAGCGCGTGCCTTTGCCGGATCTCGACGAGCCGAGGGGGCGCGACCTCGGCAGGCCCCTCCGCCCCCTGGAGCCGAGCGGCGATCTCCTCGTCCGACGGCCGCATGCGGGGATCGCTGCGCAAGAGCGCGAGGCAGAGCGCTTCGAGATCCTCGGGCACGTGCTCGGCGACGAGCGACGGGGGCATCGGGCGGGTCGTGAGCTTGCCGCAGAGGACATCCTCCACGCTGCCCTCGAACGGGAGATGCCCGGAGAGCGCCTCGTAAAGCATCACGCCGACGCTGTACCAATCGCTGGCGCGGCTCCCCGGCTCGCCCAGGATCTGCTCGGGCGCCATGTACGCAGGCGTGCCGACGATGCCCTCGTGCAAGGCCGAGAGATCACCGGACGGCAAAGGCGAGAGCTCCCGCGCGAGCCCGAAATCGAGGATCACGACCCGGCCCGCCTTCGTGAGGAGCACATTCGACGGCTTCAGATCGAGGTGCAAGACGTCGGCGGCGTGGAGCGCGCGCACGCCACGAACGAGGCGGGAGAACACGAAGCGGAGCCGCCCCACGTCGAGCGGGCGCATCGCCGCGCGCAGGGCAACGCGCTCTTCGACGTCGCGGGCAGGCTTGCGCCGCACGAACGACGCGGAGAGGTCGCCCGTGCGGCCCGGGACGAAGCTGCTCAGCAAATGTTCGCCTTCGACGAACTCCATCGAGAGCAGCCAGCGGCCCTCGTCATAGATGAGCTCGTGGAGCATCACGAGGTTCGGGTGCGTGATGTCCGCGAGCACGCGGAACTCCTGCTTGAAGCGGAGCAGCGCCGCCGCGTCGTCCTGGTAAAGGACCTTGAGGGCGACGCGCGCGCCGTACCGGAGGTCGATCGCCTCGTACACGACGCCGAACCCGCCGGCGCCGAGGCGGCGCAGGATCGAGAATCGTTCGCTCGATTCGTTCTCTTTGCGTGGAACGCCCATGATGTCCGCGATAGAACGCGTCCGGCCTCATGGAGCCGGGGAGGCCGTTCCGCATCCGGCGAGCCCCGCGAATTCACGCGGCCACGTCGGCCGGCCCGGCGCCCGAACTTCGCCCATCGACCCGCGCGTGGCGATCGACAAGATTGTTGGATAACAACATGGGATCACGCGCAGCGCAGATCACGGAAACCATCCCTCTCCCGCCGGGCGGACGCGAGGTGGGCGCGCCCCTCCGGCAGGCGCGTACCTGGCCGACCTTGCTCGTCTATCATCGGGATGGAACGGAGCTCGTCGAGCTCCGGCCGGGCGCCCGGCAGGTCATCGGGCGGACGTCCCCTTCCGACGTGCAAATCGACGACGATAGTCTGTCGCGTCAGCACGCTCGTTTCACGCTCCTCGAAAATGGGGGGGTGCGCGTCGAGGATCTCGGCTCGCTGAACGGCACGTGGGTGCAGGGCGAGCGGGTGACGGACGGCGTGGCGCGGTGCGGCGACGAGGTGATGCTCGGACGCGTGATCATCACGATCGAGGAGCGCGCGCCGGAGGCGAGCCTCTTGCCCGGTCTCTCGAGCTACGAGCGGCTGCGGAGCACGCTCGAAGAAGAGGTCGTCCGGGCGCGGTTCTTCGGGCGCAGCGCCGCGATCCTGATGGTGCGGGCGGGCGGTCGCGAGGGCGCACACGTGAGTCGATGGCTCGCGCGCGTGGAAACGGAGCTGCGCCCCATCGACAAGGTGGGCCTCTATAGCCTCGACGCCGTGGCCGTCCTCCTGCCGGAAGCGACGCTCAGCGCCGCCTGCGACATCGCGCAGCGGATCAGCGAGCCGAAGGAGGGAGGCCCGACGTTGCTCGTCGGCGTGGCCGCCTCGCCCGAGACCGCGACGTCCGCCGAAAAACTCCTCGAAGGCTGCCGCGCGGCCCTGCAGCGCGCAGCGCCCGGGCGGCCCGTGCATGCGATGCAGGGCGGCCCGTGGACCGGAGGAGGTCCGTCTGGGCAATCCAATGCAGGCGAGCAGCCCGTGGTGGAGAGCGCGGCCATGCGTCAGGTCTTCCTGACGGTCGCGCGGCTCGCTCGCTCGTCGATCCCGGTCCTTTTGCAGGGCGAGACGGGGACGGGCAAGGAGGTGATCGCGCGGGCGCTGCACGAGCAGAGCCCACGGCACGCCCGGCCGATGATATGCGTGAACTGCGGCGCGATCCCGCAGCAGCTCGTCGAGAGCACGCTGTTCGGGTACGAGCGCGGCGCGTTCACCGGGGCGCTGCAGCAGCAAAAGGGCATTTTCGAGGCCGCGGAGGGTGGCACGGTGTTCCTCGACGAGGTCGGAGAGCTGCCGCTCGCGGCGCAGGCGGCGCTCCTGCGCGTGCTCGAGACGCGGCGCGTGGCGCGGGTGGGCTCGACGAAGGAGATCGACGTCGACGTGCGGCTCATCGCGGCGACGCACCGGGACCTCGAAGCAATGGCAACGTCCGGCAGCTTTCGATTGGATCTCCTGTTTCGCCTGAACACGATGACGCTGGACATCCCGCCGCTCCGGGAGCGCATGGAGGAGATCGAGCCGCTCGCGATGCGCTTCTTGCAGCTCGCCAACCAGGCGAACGAGCGTCGGATCCAGCGCATCCAGCCCGACGCGCTCGCCCTCCTTCGAGGGTATGGGTGGTCGGGCAACGTGAGGGAGCTGCGCAATGCGATCGAGCGGGCCGTGGTCATCGCGGAGGGGGATTCCATCTCGGTGCACGACCTGCCCGAGCGCGTCCGCGCGGCGGGGCGGCTCAACGCGCACCACGCCAAAGAGGTCCTCGTCGCGTCTGCGGAGCCCGCCCCGGCGAACGATGCAGGCGGGCTCCGCACGCGAATGCAGAATTACGAGGCGCAGGTCATCGTGGAGGCGCTCCGGGCGTCGCAGTGGAACCAGACGGAGGCGGCGCGCCGGCTCGACATGCCGCTCCGGACGCTGGTCCACCGCATGAAGGTGCTCGGCATCAAAAAGCTCGGATTCGGGACGCCCGAGCCGCCCGCGCAACCGCCCCCGTCCGACGACGAGGGTGGGAGCGACGACGACCTTCCCGTGTGAACCCGATCGCGTGCGCGGCGTGGGGGAGGAGGGCCTGCTCCCGCGCCCGCCGCGCCACGCCGGGCTCGGTCGGGAGCTCGACGACGAACGTCGCGCCCTCGCCCGGCGTGCTCTCGACGCGAATCGAGCCGCCGTGCGCCTCTGCGGCCGCGCGCGCGATGTAGAGGCCGAGGCCGAGGCCGCCGAACCGTGAAGGAGAGACCGCTCGTTCGAATCGCTCGAAGATGCGGGCCTGGTCCTCCTCTGCGATGCCAATGCCGTGATCCTTCACGAGGAGCCGGGCTCCGCCTTCCACCTGCGCGACGTCGATGGCCACGGGCCTGCCCTCGCCATACACGATCGCATTGCGGACGAGGTGCAGGACGAGCTGCTCGACGAGCATGCGGTCCCATTGCCCCCGCGGCGCGCCGGAGACCTTGATCGTGACGAGCGCGCGGACGTCCGGGCGCGGCTCCACGCGGTCGACGATCTCGCCGACGAGCGTGGCGAGGTCGACGTCCTCGCACGCGAGCGGGAGCTCGCTCGCCACGATTTGCGTGGCGTGCAGGAGCTCGTCGCAGAGGAGGGCCAGCCGCCCGAGCTGGCGGTCGAAGGTCTCCACCATGCTCGGAATGCGCGCGGGCACCTCTTCCGGGTGCTGCGAGAGGAGGCGGCGAATGTGCTGCGCCTGAAGCCGGAGCGCGGTGACCGGGGTCAAGAGCTCATGGGAGGCGAGCGAGATGAACTCGTCACACGGCGCCCGCGTGCAAGGCGGGGGTTGTCGTGCCTCGATGGGGGAGCCCGATCGGGCAGCGAGGACTGGGGAGGGATGCCGAGCACACATGGTTGGACTCCTCGACGGTTTTCCCTTGAGCATCGACCGTGCCACGGCCCGCGCCCCTTTCTTTGGCCGGATCCACGCGTAACGCGCATTTGATCGTGCCTGCTCGGTCGCTTGGCCCCTTGCGTGGTCAGGCAAGAAAAGGGGCGCGCTGCCGCTCGGTCGCCTCGGTGCGCGCCGCAGCGGGCCTCGAATTCCCCGCGAAGCGCGTCGATCCTCGAGCGCACGGGGCATGGATCGCGCCTTGCTCGGGCGCCCCTCGACCAGAACGCGTGATGCGCGCCGAGCGGGCCCTCACGCGAAGGGAGCCTTCGTGCGTTTTTCATCCCGAACCGGGGTGCGGCTCGGCGCCGTGCTCGCCCTCGCCACCCATGCGCATGCAGCGTCCGCCGAAGCGGACCGGGGCAGGGCCTCCGAGGCCAAGCGCGCGGCGCCCTCCAAGAAGCCCTCTGCGGGGAGTTTTCTGCTCTTTCCCCCCGGGATGGTCGTTCCTTATGCCTCCACGTCGATCGACGGCGCTCCCTCGGGCGAGCGCCAGATCGACCTCGGGCTCGGCGTCTTGTGGGGCGCCACGGACGACCTGCAAATCGAGGCGCACCTCGGGCCGATTCACCTCGGCCCGGCGCAAGGGCAGGGGCCGCATCGCCTCGTCATCACGCGCGGGCTCCTGCACACGAGGCGCTTCGAGCTCGGCGGCAGCCTCTCGATGTCGCTCGACACGAGCCGCCGCATCCCCGTGCTCTCCACGGTCCAGCCCGGCCTCGTGGCCGCGGCCGGCGCCGAGGAACGGCTCTGGTTCGACGCGGGCCTCCACCTGCCCATTTCCACGGGCCCCGAGCCGCGCCTCGGATTGTCCCTCCCGATCCGCGCCCACGTGCCGCTGTCACGCCGCGTCGAGGTGCGGATCGAAAGCGGGCTCGACGTGAACCAGCTCGGAGAGTCGCCGGCGGTCGTGCCGCTCGGCATTGCATTGCGGTACAGGGCCAAGCACTTTTTCGTCGTGCCCCACGTCAGCGGGCCGCAGTTCTACACGCCGGGGACCGGGCGCGTGGATGCCGGCACGTTCAGCGCCGGCGTCATCGTAGGGATTCCGTTGAAACGCTGAGGTGGGCCGCTCGGCGGCTCCGTCTTCGAGCGGCCGGGCGCCGTGCGGGTCCTTGGACCGGCGCGGGTTCGACCCCACCGAGGCGCGGATTATATTGCGGATATGTCCAGAGGGCAGGACGAGTCCGCGGCGTTCGGACCCTACCGTGTCCGAGGCACCCTCGGGCGCGGGGGAATGGGGATCGTCTACTGGGGCGAGCACCGGGACACGGGGCAAGAGGTCGCCATCAAGACCGTCGAGGCGGCCTTTGGGCAGGTGATCGCCAGCATTCGCCGCGAAATCCACGCCCTCGGCCGCGTCCGCCACCCCGGCATCGTGCAGATCCTCGCCCAGGGCGTGGACGACGGGCGGCCGTGGTATGCCATGGAGCTGCTCCGCGGGCGCACCTTGCGCGCGCTCATCGAGGCGCGGCGCCCGGGCGAGCCTCTGTCGCACGAGGAGCTCGCGACGATCTGCGGCATCCTGCGCCGCCTCTGCGAGGCGCTGTCGTGCCTGCACGGCGCCGAGTTCGTCCACCGCGATCTCAAGCCGGAGAACATCTTTCTTCGCGACGACGGCGCCCCGGTGCTCGTCGATTTCGGGATCGCCGCCAGGTTCTCCGGAGCGAGCGGGCGCGACGCGCTCGAAACGGGCGTCGTGACGGGCAGCCCGCCGTATATGTCGCCCGAGCAGATCCGCGGGGATCTGGTGGACGCGCGGAGTGATCTGTATGCGCTCGGCTGCATCCTGCACGAATGCCTGACCGGCCATCCGCCGTTCGAGGGGCCCACGCCCCGCGACGTGATCGGAAAACACCTCGGCGAGATTCCGGCGCCGCCCTCGGCGAGCGTGCCCGGCCTTCCCGCGGCGCTCGATCGCCTGGTCCTCGCGCTGCTCGCCAAACGGCCGCAGGATCGAATGGGGTATGCCGAGGACGTGGCGGCCGCGCTCGCGGCGTTCGCGCCCGCCGAGCCCACGCGCCGGTGCTGGGCCGAGCCTTATCTCTACCGGCCGAGCTTCATCGGCCGGCACGACGTCGTCTGGAAGCTGCAAGCGGACCTCGGCGCCGCGCGAAGCGGGGAGGGGCGGAGCGTGTTCATCGGCGGCGAGAGCGGCATCGGCAAGACGCGCCTCGTCGCCCAGCTCGCGAGCCTCGCGCAGCGGGCGGGTTTTACGGTGGTGACCGGGGAATGCGTGGCGTTCGGCGCGCACGGGGCCGGCGCGGCGCCGCTCCATCCGTTTCGACCGCTCTTGCTCGCGATGGCCGACCATTGCCGGCACACGGGCCCCGCCGAGACGGCGCGTATCCTGGGCGAGCGCGCGACCATGCTCGCCGCCTACGAGCCCACGCTCGCCACGCTCGCGCCCGCGAAGGCCGCGGCCGAGCCGCTGTCGATCTTGCCCTCGCGGACGGCCCGGCAGCGGGTCGTCGCCGGCCTGACCGAGACGTTGCTCGCCTACGCCGAGACCGAGCCGCTGCTTCTGGCGATCGACGATCTTCAATGGGCGGACGAGCTCTCTCTGCGATTCTTGCGGGACCTCGTGTTCACGCCGCTCGTGGGGCGGCGTATGCTCGTGGTGGGGACGTACCGCACGGACGAGGTGGGCGAGGCGCTCGCGGGCCTGCTCGCGGCGCCCGGCGCGAGCCGCGTCGAGCTCGGCGCCCTCGATCCGGCGAGCACGCGGCAGGTCGCCCGCGACATGCTCGCGCTCCCCGAGATGCCCCAGGCCTTCCTCGATTTCTTGGCCGACGCGTCCGACGGAAATCCGTTTTTCCTGGCTGAATACTTGCGCACCGCCCTGTCCGAGGGGCTCGTCTACCGGGACGCCGGCGGCGTGTTCCGTATCGCCGCGCGGGGACAGGATCCGAGCGCCGTGCGCGCGGCGCTCCGTTTGCCGCGGTCGCTCGCGGGCCTCCTCGAGCGGCACCTCGCCGGGCTCGACGCGCCGAGCCAAAGGCTCGCCCGGCTCTCCGCGACGATCGGGCGCGAGGTGGACGAGGAGGTGCTCCGCCGCGCCGCGGGATTGCCCGAGGCCACGCTGATGGACGCGCTCGGCAGCCTGCGCCGCGCCTACGTGCTCGAAGACGGCGGCGGCGGGCGGCTCCGGTTCCTTCACGAAAAACTCCGCGAGCGCGCCTACGCCGAGATCCCCGAGGACGAGCGGAGGGACGTGCACGCGCGCGTGGGGCGGGCGCTGGAGGAGGTGTATCCGGACGAGCAGCGGATCGATCACGTCGAGGCGCTCGCGTACCATTATGGAGAGAGCGGGCAGATCGAGCGAGCGGCGCATTATGCCGAGGAGGCCGCGGCGAAGGCGGCACGCGCATACGCGCTCGACGACGCGCGGCGGCGGTACGGCGATGCGCTCGTGTGGCTCGAAAAAATCCCCCAGACGGAGGACGTGTCGCGGCGGCGCGTGAGCGCCACGGTGCGCTGGGCGGAGGCGTGCTTGTACGAGCCGTCGCTCCGGCAGATCGAGGTGCTCGCGGAGGCGCGGGAGATCGCGGCAAGGATCGGGGACGCGGGCGGGGTTCTGCTTTGTGATTACTGGGCGAGCTGGATCGCGTATGCGCTCGGTGATCACGCGGGGGCCATCCGGATCTCGGAGCGAGCGATCGACGAGGCGCGCGCGCTCGGCGATCACAAGCTCCTCTACCAGCTCGTGCTGAACCTGGGGCAGAACTACGCCGCGGGCGGGGCGTACGACGAGGCCCTCGCGTCCATCCGCCAGGGCATTTCGATGAAGGAGCAATCGCCCTGGGGCGGGCGGACCGCGGGGTGCGCGTACGGCTACGGATACCTGGGCATGATCCACGGCGACCGCGGCGAATTCGCGGAGGCGCACGCCTCCCTCGACACGGCGCTCGCCATCACCGCCGAGCTCGGGCGCCGCTCGCTCGAAGACTCGGTGCTCGTGCAGCGCGCGATGGTCGAGGGGTGGCAAGGCGCCTTCGAGGCGTGCGCGGCGACGGCGACGCGCGCGCGGACGCTGGCCGAGAGCCTGGGCGCGCCGTACGTCGCGGCCATGAGCAACACCGCCGAGGGCCTTTCCCTCTTTTCGCTGGGCAAGCGGGAGGACGGGCTCGCGCTCCTGCGGGAAGCGGTGCAATGGATCGAGGCCACCGGGACCCGGCTCAACGTCTCGTGGAGCTACGGCGCGCTGGCCGAGGCGCTCGCGCTCTCGGGGCGGGCCGAGGAGGCGGCGACGTATGCGCGCGCGGCGCTCGCGCGGGCCGAGGCGGGGGATCGCATCGGGCTTTCGACCGCGCACCGGGCGCTCGCGCTCGTGACGCGCGGGGACGTGGCGCGTGAGCACCTCGATGCGGCCCTCGATGCGGCGCGCCAGAAAAAATCACCACGCGAGGAGGCGCTCGCCCACCTCTGCGCGGCGAGGGTGTTTCACGACGAAGGGACGCCCGCCGCGGCGCAGGAGGAAGCAGCCGCGGCGCTCGCTGCGTTCGAGGCCATGGGAATGGCCGGGTTCGCCGGCGAGGCGCGCGCGATCCTCGAATCGATCGCCCTTCCGGGGAGCACGCGCGCGGCCTAGAACATCGAACGGTTTGACAACCGTTCGATGTTCTAGGCCTCTTTCGTCCCGAGGGGGACGCCTCGCGTCCCCCTCTCGTCCGGGCAGAGCCCGGCCGATTCACCCCCCGAGGCGAGCTCGCTTCGCGATCTCGCAGAGCGCCGAACCGTTCGGCGCTCTAGGGGTGTCAGGCCCCGAGGGTGAGCAGGGGGGCCGCGATTTCGGCCATCAATGGGCCGGCCAGGAATCGCCCGATACAAGCGTGGGATCCGTGGCCGAAGAGGAGATAATGCTCGTCCGGGCGGCCCGGCTGGAAGGCCTCGGGGTGTTCGAGGGCCTCCTCGTCGTCCATGGCCGAGCCGAGCGAGACGATGACCCGGCTGCCTTTTCCGATCCGGGTCGCGCGGGGCGTCCCCGCGGCGAGCTCACAATCGGCCATGGCGGTCCTGTAGAGCAGCGACGGATAGGGGTCGAACCGCGCGGCTTCGAGCAGGATGTCTTTCAGCCGATCCATGTCCCGCTTCGTCGCGGCCTCGCGCGCTTGCTCGCCGGCCTCGCGCGCGCCTTGGAGGTACGCCAGGGCATGGAGGAGGGTCATCGCGGTCGGTACGATCGTCCCGGAGACGAGCCCGCCCAGGGTTCGACGAATGCCGGCGCGGTCGAGTCCGTGCGCCGCGGGCAGCACGAGGAGCCGGCCGAGCACGTCGTCCTCCGCGGAGGTTCCGGCGGCGATCGCGGCCTCCCGCGCGCGCAGGAGCTCGTCGAGGTACTGCTGGAATGCAATGCCGGCGGCGGCGCCGGCGGCCGCGCGCTCGTCGCTCGGGAGCGGGAAAAAGATGTAGGCCGACGCCACGCTGAGCCAAAGGAACAGATCCTCGTCGGAAGGTCCGGGGACGCCGAAGTATTCGCCCGCCGTCCGCACGACCGAGGCAATGACGACCTGGGGAACGAAGTTCGGCTCGCCCTTCGCCCGTTTTTGAGCGAGATCGAGGAGCACGTGCGTGACGAAGCGGGCGCGTTCGAGCACGCGCAGCAGATCCCGCGGCCGGAGGACGAGGCGCGCGAGGGAGGCCTCGCGCTTGTGGCGCTCGCCGTCGAAGCCCAGGAGAAACGGCCCCACGGTGGCCGCCATGCGGGCGTCGTATTCCTGGACCGAGAAGACCTCGGGTTTGGCGAGGACCTCCTGCACGTCCCGGAAGCGCGACACGAGCACGCCGTGCGGGGTCTCGAAGATCGGCGCCTGCTTGCGCAGCGCGCGCCAGCTCTCCGCGGTGTCGCAGAACGGCCGCCGCGCGGTCACAGGGTCCAGCAGACAGGCCTCGACGGAATCCTTTTTGTCCTCGTCGTTTTGCGCGAGCGCATAGGATTGGAGGAACGTTTCGATGGGCTGGGTCTCGGGTGGGGCCACGTTCACGAGGTAACGGAGCGCGTGGATGCCGGGCACGAAGAAATACGCGCCGCCCCGCGCCCGGACGAAGCTCGGCAGCCCGCAGAGGGTATGAACGGAGGCAAGCTCGCCGTTTGGGCCGGCCACGGGCACGGTAAACGTCCCTTGGGAGAACGAAGATCCGACGACGGGGTCGTGGACCGTGCTCGGCTCGCCGCTGACGTTCCCGTTGTTCAGCCATTGCTGCACGATCTCGAACTGGAGCGAGAGCGATGCGCAATAGGCGATGAAGATGAGCCCACGATCCACGTGGTCCTCGTCCTGGCCCTCCGGCAGCGGCGGGCCGTACGCCATCCCGCGTCGGAGGAGCCGGTGCGTGCGGACCGCGGTGCGCCTCGCGACGGGCATGGCGTCGCGCGGGTTGGCGCGCCGGATGTGCGCGCCGAAGGGGCAGCGGAGGCCCTGCGGATCCTCGGTCCGGTAGGCGAAATGGTCGCGCCGCTCGGGGGGCATGTTCGGTTCGTCCTTTTCGGGGGCGAGCACCAGCGGCACGCCGCTCCGCCACCGCCCCATGAGCTTCGCGGCGACGAGCTCCGCGTCCATGCCCAGCATCGCCGCGTTTTCCGCGACGAACCGGCGGAACCCGGGCACGTCCTGGCGCAGCTTGCGCAAGGCGAGGTACGTGCCATTGCGGCGCAGCTCCTTCGGGGTCGGGCGGGAGGCGACGGCGCCGAAATCGTCGGGATGATCGAGCAGGAACGCGCCGGGTTCGAGCACGCGGCCCGGCGGCGCGCCGCTCCCATCGCCGGCCACGCTCGGGTTGCTGCCGCCGTCGGCAAACCCAAAATGTTCCCGCCCGCCTTCGAGCCCGGCCGCCGTCTGCACGTGGAGGATGCGCGTCCGCGCGGCCTCGATCTCGACGCAAAGCTCGCTCGCACGCGCGTCCGCCTCGGCCTGGCTGCGCGCATAAACGATGGCCATCGCGTGCAGGGGCGGCGCGCCTCGCGGCAAGAGGTCCCAGCGATCGGGCGCGTCCTCGCCGACGTCGCCGAGGAACGCCGCGCGTTTCTCCATTCCCTCGCGAAACTCTTCCGGGAAGCTGTCGAGCTCCTCGGCGGCGAGCCCCAGCGCCTCGAGCCCCTCGAACGTGAACGCGAGGTTCAGCGTGGAAGCAGGCCCCGGCGGCGCAGTGCGTGCCGTCGTGATGTCAGGGATCTTCGCGGCGATCCACCGCCGCCCGGCGGCGACGTCCTCGAAATGCAGGAACACGAAGCGCGCGTGGCGCATGCCGAACGTCTTGCCATAGGAGAGCAGGAGGTGGCCCTGCACGTCGTCGAGTTCGATCCTGGATTCGTCTTTTGTTCTCATGCTTGTTCCCCTGACAGGCTCGCCATCACCTGCTCGAAATTGCGCTCGATGGGATCGATCTCGGCCGGCGAGAAGAGCCGCTTCTCCCGGAGATCCCGGAAGCTCGCGCGCATGTTGTCCTCAATCGACAGGAGGAAGCTGCGTTCGGCCTCCTCGTCGACGGCGGAGAGCCGCGCGAGCCCCCGTTCGAGCTCGGCGAAGAGCGCGCCGAGGTCGCCGCCGCAGCGGACCTTGCGCCGGAATGCTTCGAATTGCGCATGCTGCGCCTTCCACCACCGGACGTCGACGACCGTCACGTCCGGGTTCGCCGCGTGGAATCGGTCGGCCTGCACCATGTGTCGCTTCACCCAGGCGACGAACGGCTCGAACTGCGCGGCCCCCGGGTAGCCCTCGCAATGCATCCAGACGAGATCGAGGCCCCAGGCCATACGAACCGAAAAATCCTTCAGGTACGGCTCGAGCTCGCCCACGAACATCGAGACGAACAAAAGCCGCCGGCCACCGTCGAGGATGGACCACTGGGCGAAATGCACGGAATCGATGATGTCGAGCACGCTCGGCCCCGCCTGCTTGCTCTCCGCGGGCCCATGCAGGACGCCCTGGAGGCGCTCGACGTACCGGAGCGCGGGGAGCGAGGGGACGAAGCCCTGCAAGATTGGCGTGACGAGCACGAGGGATCGCACGCGCGGGGGCGAGGCGAGGGTTTCCATTTCACGCATGACGTCTCCTTGTTCGTTCGTCCGGGCGGAATGCCCCCCGAAACACTCATACTTCGGGCGTGAACCGCAGCTTCCCCGCCGGGCTGAGCCTTCGCTCGGCGAAGAAGAACTCCTCGGTCGGGTGGTGCTGTCGCCAGGTCTCCTGGAGCTCGGACCACCGGGCCATCAGATCGACGAGCGCATCCATCCGCGCCCGGGCCTGGCGGAACCATTCCTCCTCGGAGGGGCTCACGGCGCCGTACCACGGTCGGTCGTTGCGATACGCATCTTGCTCCTTTTCGAGGAGCTCGTGGAGCTCCTGCCGGAGGCCACGCGGGGTGAAACGCTTGCAGAGGTGCCCGAGCTCGACCTCCATGCGGGACATCAGGAGCAACGTGCGCACCCATCGATGCTGCGGGAAATCGAATCGCTCGAGGAAGAGGCGCCCCGCGGTGTCGCCCTTCTCGACGAGCCTCGCGATGGTCGCGACGTTCATGTCCAGGTTGAGCCCGCCTTCGTTTTTTTCGAGGAAGACGTGGGCGACACGCTCGCGGTAGCCGGGCAGCGCCGCCTGGCTGTCGTCCCGGAAGCTCTGCGCGAGCTCGAAGACCGCCCATAAAAAATCCTTCATGTCGGTGATCTCGCGAAACGATGGGCTCGACGTGTGGCCGTCCCGCGGCTCGGGCAAGGACACGTCCTCGTCCTCCGCGTGGCGGCTCTCCTTCGAATGCGGCGCCTTCTCCCGCAGGTTGATCCCGAAGGTCGGAAAGCGGGGGAACCAGCTATCGAAGAAGTGGATCGGGAAGTTGATGCCGATGCCGCCGTCGCTGAACCAATGGCGCCGGAGCTCGCCCGACGCCTCGACGGCGTAGAGCGGCACCGCGCAGAGGAGCACGGGGAGGCTGAGGCTCATGCGCATCGCCACGATCACGGGCAAATGCTCGTCCATCGGGAAGACGTGGTAGCCGGGCGGGAGCGCTGCGCCCTCGGGCGCGGGCGCCGTGTCCACCATGAAGCGGACGACGCTCTCGGGGAAGAGGCGGCGCATTTCGTGCTCCGCGAAGACGAACGAGCGGTCTTTTTTGATGGTCCCGTCGAGCTCCTCCTCGGGCACCGCGCGTGGCTGCCGGACGTTGAGGTCGGACGTGACCGCCTTGAAGTGAATGCCTCTCGCATGAAGCATTCCCACGGTGAGGGGCCGGTCTTGGGGCAGGCCGGCCATCTCCTGGAGGCCCTCGTGCATCCATGCGGTGAGCGGGACCTGGCCGGAGATCACGTCTCCCTCGGTGGATCCCGTGCACAGGCCAAACAGGCTCTTGCCCTCGTCGCCGTGGACGTACCGGGCGCTCGCGAGGAGCGTCCCCGCGATTCCACCGAGATAGGCGCCGGAGACGAGGAAAACCCCGCAGAGGGACAAACCTAGGAGCAGGGGGAGCCACGAGAGCTCGGCCGCGCGCGCCGTCGAGACGTCATGCAATACGAACGTGAAGAGCGCAGCGGCCGGGGCCACGACGGTGAGGGCGGCGAGCGCGCCGGCGCACGCGCCCCACCGCCGCCCCCGCGTGTAGCCTTCGCCGGGGCTTTCGGCGCAGATGGAATCGAGCTCGGCCTTTCGCATTTCCGCGAAGAGGCGCCGAACGGGGCGGCGCATGCGTCCTTGCGCTCCGTCGCGCCGCTGCCGGTCACGCAGGCGCTTCGCGAGGAGGAGCACTTCGAAGATCGGGCGCGCCCGCGCGGTCGGCTGGAAGAGGCCCATCAAAAAGCCCTCGCGGTCGAGGTCTTCTTGCATGCGCTCGAACCGGGCGAAGCCACCTCCGTCGGCGCGGCCATACTCGGCCGCTGCGGCGGCCGCGGCCGCAATGGCTCCGGCCGAGGCGCCGCCAATGCAACGGAACCGGCGCTGCTTGGCGAGCCGGAGGACGGCCGACGGATACACGACGCCGCTCGTGACGCCGCCCTTCATGACGAGGTCACACCGAGCGTCGTCGTCGTCCGGCACGCGCCGGTAGACCTCATTGCAATCGCTGCTTGCTCGATCGTACATACCGCGTTCCCCCCCACGCCTCACGCCGAAGTTGCAACCATGAGGCCACGCGCGCCGCCGAGCGCCCCGGCGGCCGCGGCTCGTTCGAGGGGCACCGAAACAACACCCGCCCGCGTCGATCTCGCGGCGCTCGGCTCGGCTGGTGTTCGTGGGAGGGAGGCGGGAGAAGGGTGGGCAGAACCTTGCGTGATCAGGCAACGCGGGGCGCTTCGGCGCGCGCCCAGAAGGCGCGCAGGATCCGGAGCACCTCGTCCGGCTCCTCGACGTGCGCGAACGAGCCGCTGCGCTCGAGCACGCGAAACTCGGCCGAGGGCGCGAAGGTCAGGAACTGGCGCTGCAGGGCAGGGTAGAGCGCCCGGTCGAAGCGGCCGGCGAGCACGAGCATCGGGACGGACACGTCTTTGAGCCGCGGCCGGAAGTCCGGAATGCGGGCGACCTCGCCGCCGATGATGAAATCGACGTCGTCCCCGCAAAACAGCGGATAGAGCTCTGCGTTGCGGGCGCCCGGCTCCGTGGCGAGCCGGCGGGCGCTCTCGGGGTTGAAGAACCGCACGAGCGGCGCGGCCACGGCAAACTCCCGCTGCATGCGCGGATCGGTCGAGGCAATGCCCTCGGCGCGCATCGCCTCGATCCGCGCCCAAACATCGGGGCATTGGTTCGCGAGCTCCCGGTTGATGTTGGCATGGTTTTGCTGCCACATCTCCGGGCTGTGCAGGCTGTTGGCGAGCACGAGCGTGCGTACGAGGGCCGGGTGGTCGAGGGAGAGCGCCTGGGCGAGGAGGCCGCCGTACGAAAATCCGTACAAATGTACGGGACCAACGTCGAGGGACCGGAGCAACGCGGCCACGTCGGCCACGTCGCTCTCGAACGTGATCGCCCGCAGATCGGCGGGGACGTCCGAACGGCCACGCCCATGAAGGTCGACGTACACGACCCGATGGTCCGCGGCGAGCGCGTCGAAATGCGGGTGAAAGATCACGTGCGACCCGGCGGGGCCGAGGCCGGAGAGCAAGACCACGGTCTCGCCTGCGCCGGCCTGCTCCACCCAGAGGTGATGCCCGCCGACGTCGTGGAGCCGCCCGTCCGGGTGAACGAACGATCGAGGCTCCACGGGCGCGGCAGGTTTGTCCGTATTCATGCTTGCGCTCCCTTGGAATCGTCGAGCCAGAGCCGCCGCTCGATGTCACGGATCTTGTGGTAATCGGCGTGCACCTGGGAGCGGTCCGCGTGCGCGAGGACCACGAAGCCGAGGTCCAGGCTGCCGAAGAGATCCCTCGTGGGCTCGAGACAATCGCCGTTCCGGAAGCGGATGGCCGAGAAATGGTGGCTCACGAGCGACTCGACCTCGCCGAAGACCTCGACGTTCCGCACGATGCCCGGCCTCCGGACGATCAGGAACACCACGAGGACGTGGGTTTGCAGGCCAAACCCCTCCCGGACGTGCCCGAGCCGGGCGAAATAACGCACGGTCCGGTCCACCTGGCTGTCGCCGGTCGCGACGCGGCAGAACCTCGGCTGGCCGCCGCCGTGCGGGCGCGCGCCGATTTCGATGAGCCGCGGGCCCTCACGGGTGAGCATCAGCTCCACGTGCGCCGCGCCGAACCGGATCCCGACCGCGTCGAGCACGCCGCGCGTGTAGCCGATCAAGCGTTCGATCCCCGGCGTCTTCGGGGACAACCATTCCATGCGCTCGTAGACCGCCATGTACGGGCCGTTGTCCACCTTGTGGTAGCGGCACACGTCGGTGACGGTGTGTTTTCCCTCGTAGCTGAACGTGTCCACCACGTATTCGGTGCCGGTCACGTATTCCTGCACGAGGAGCCGATCGTTGACGATGCCGAGGCGGTTCGGACGACCCAGCATCGAATCGAAGACGTCCCGCCACCCTTCGCCGCGGGGCACGCGGGTGACGCCGTCGGTGCTGGCGCTCTTCGGCGGCTTGATCACGAGATCCCGGCCGGCGAGGCTCGAGCGGCGCAGCCACGCCTCGGCCTCGTCGGCGTCGCTCGTGCAGAGCTGCCGGAGAATGGGGAGGCCGGCGCGGGCCACGGCCGCCGCCATGTCGCCCTTGTGCCGGCGCGCGCTCGCCTTCTCGGGGTCGTTGGCGACGTCCGGGACGACGAGGGGCGCGAGCACGTCCGCGAGCTCCACGCCGGACTCGCAGCCCGGCAGCACGCACCGGGGGCCGAGGGCCCGCAGGCGCTCCACGAGGGGCTCGAGGTCCTCGCTCGCGGTGAGGATCGTCTGGAAGTGCTCCGGCCGGTAGGAGGCCGCGTAGACGGCCGGCGGCGCGGGGCTCGACGCGACCGCCACCACGGGGACGCCGGCCGCTTTGAATGCGGGCGCAAAGAGGGCGCCCGAGGAGTAGGGATCGACGATCACCGCCGGCCCATTCGGGTCACTTCGAGGCATGGTCGCCCTCCACGCAGGCGAGCCGCGCCGCCCGGCTGCAAAACCTCGCCCACGCGTCCTCGACCGCAGGGCAGAGCCCTCGCGCGCGGACGGCCGAGTGCACGAGCCCGGGCTCGATCACGAGGTCGACGGGGATGCCATTCTCGCGGAGGCGACGGGCGTAGTTTTCCGCGTCGACGCAGAGCGAGTCGAGCTCGGCGCCCATCAGGTACGCAGGCGGCAGGCCATGGAAGGCGCCGCGGACGAGCGGAGATACATATGGATGCTCGATCTGCGCGGAATCGGGGGTGTAGCAGGCTGTGTAGTATTCCATTTCGCCACCTGTGAGCAGCGGCGCGTCGGCGCCGCCGCGGCGCCAGCGGGTGAAGTCGAGGACCGGGCTGATGAGGGCCTGGCCGCGGAGCGAGGGGCCGCCGCGGTCCCGGGCCATCATGGCCACGGCGACGGCCATGTTCGCGCCGGAGCTGTCGCCGGCGATCACGATGCGGTCCGGATCGACGCCGAGCCGCGCGGCCTCGACGACGAGGCCCGAGAGCGCGCCATAACAATCCTCCAGGGCCGCCGGGAACGGGTGCTCGGGCGCCATCCGGAAGTCGGGCGCGACAGTGACGAGCCCTGAGCGGCTGGCAAGCTCGGCGACGACGGTATCGTGCGTCTCCAGCGAGCCGACCACGAACCCGCCGCCGCGAAGGTAGACGAGCAGGCCGCGGCCCACCGGGGCACGCGGGCGGTAGACGCGTACCCGCACGCGCCGCCGCCCGTGGGCGACCACGTCGTCGGTGAGGGTCACGTCCGGCGGAATTTCATACGGGAACTCCCGGGTAAGCCCGAGATAGAGGGCGCGCTGCTCCGCGAGGGGGCGCGTGTAGAAGTCGGGCGGCATGGCCCGGTTGCATCGGTCGATGAATGTCTGGAGGCCGTCGGCGAGGTGCATTCAATCCTCCTCGGGGGCGCGCGGGGCGCCGGTCGGGGTCGAAGGGCAGGGCGAAAGGGCGCGGCCACGCGCGGCGGCCCAGCGCTGGGCCAGGCCGTCGCGAATGCCGCGGCGGAGCAGCACCGGCAGGCAGAGGCAGGTCCCGAGGCCGCCGATCCAAACGGCGCCGCGGAGGCCGATGAGCTTGATGGCGAGGGACGCGATCAGGCTGCCGAGCGGGATCGTTCCCCATAACAAGAACCGCTGGACCGCGTTGATCCGGCCGAGCAGGTGCGCAGGCGTGGCCGTCTGGCGCAATGTGAGCGAGGTCGGGCCGAACGCGCCCTCGCCTGTGCCATGCAGCACGCTGGCCGCGACGAGGGCGACGGCCGAGCCCGCGCTCCCGGCGACCGGGATGAGCACGAGGCCCGTGACCGACACGCAAGCGCTGACGACGAGCGTGGAGGCGACGCCGAGCCGGTCGACGAGGCGGGACGAGAGCAGGTTTCCGATCGGGAAGCCGAGCGCCGCCGCGCCGACGACCACGCCGCTGCCGGTCGGGCCGAGGCCCAGCACGTGGCGGCAATAGAGCACGAGGCTCGCCTCGATCATGCTGAGGAAGAGCACGTAGACGGCGCCGCACAGAATCACGGGCTCGAGCTCGGAATGGCCGAACACGAAACGGAGGCCCTCGCGGATGTCGTCGAGCATCCAGCCGGGCTTGCGGGCCCTCGGCGCGCGCGCCGGCTCGCGGTGCCGGATCGCGGCGACCGAGAGCACGGAGAGCACGAACGAGCCTGCATTGGCCGCCACCGCGACGACGGGCCCGAGGACGGCGATGACGGGCCCCGCCAGCACGGGGCCGAGCGTCCGCGACACGGATTCGGAGAAGAACAGGCGCGCGTTGCCCCGCTGCAAATCACGCGCGTCCGGGAAGAGCTCGGGCAGATACGACGTGTACGCGACCTGGAAAAAGAGCGTCGCCGTGCCGGCGAGGCCGACGAGCACGAGGAGCCACGGCAGCGAGAGCACGGAGGTGGCGGCGAGCGCCGCGATCGTCAAGAAGATCGCGGCTTGCGCGGCGTCGCAGAGGATCATCGTGCGGCGCCGCGGCAATCGATCGACGACGGCCCCGGCCGGCAGGCCGAACAGCAAAAAGGGGACGAAGAGGGCAAAGGGGAGCAGCGCCGCCTCCGCCGCCGAGGCGCCGATCACCGTGACGGCCAAGAGCGGCAGCGTGAGCACCATGAAGTGATCACCGAGCAGGTTCAGCGACTGGCCGGCCCATAACACGCGGAAATCACGCCGGGCCGAGGCGGCGGCGTCGCTCGTTTGTGTCGTCATGTCATTGTCCTCCTCCCGCAGCCTTGGATGCCACCTTGGCGTGCAGCTTGATCGCGTGCGCGGCCACCTGGGCGCCGACGGCACACTCCATGGCCGTTTTTCCGGACAGGACCACATACGCATACCGGCTCGTGACATGGCCGGCCGGCGGCAACTCGAGGTGTTGCCCGGGCGCCGCGAGGGTCGCCGCGACGTCCACGGACACCGGGAGCGCGCTCTGGTCCACCTCGACGGCGGAGACCGTCGTGTCCTCGGCCGGATAGAGGAAATGCACCGAGGCGACCCGCAGCCGGGTCGGCGTGATGCGCAGCGGGCGTCCACAAGCGACGTCCACCGCGACTTGCCCCGGATCGATGCCGGTGGCGACCCAGCCGACGTAGGGGATGAGGTCGCCGCCCAGCCGGGCGTTGATTTCGATCACCTTGGGACCGGCCTCGGTGAGGCGCAGCTCGGTATGCGTGATCCCGGTCCGGAAGCCGACCGCGCGGTGCGCCGCGTCGAGCACGCGGAGCAGCGCCGGGTCGAGCAGCAGCGGATCCCGCGCGTCCACGACGTGCCCGATTTCCTCGAAATGCGGGGGGAAGCCGAGGAGCTTGCGCGCGATGAAGAGCGGGACCAGACGGCCGTTCACCCACGCGGCGTCGACGCTGATCTCCGGCCCTTCGAGGTATTCCTCGATCAGCACGCTCGCATCGTAATGGGGTACGCCGTCCTCCGTGGACGTCCTCGCGTGGTGATAGGCGGCGGCGAGCTCGTCGGGGCTCTCGACGCGGCTCACGCCAATGCTCGCGCCGAGCGCTCGTGGCTTGACCACGACCGGATACCCGATCTGCCACGCCGTCTTCGCCGCTTCCTCGACGGACGATACCAGCTTGGAGATCGCCTGCGGCACGCCGGCCGCGGCGAGCGCACTGCGCGTCTGATGTTTGTCACGGCACCGGCCGACCGCGACCGGCGAGGTGCCCGGCAGGCCGAGCGCCTCCGCGACGCGGGCCGCGTGCACCATGCGAATCTCGTCCCAGCAGATCACGCCGTCGATCGCGATGCGCGCCGCGACTTCGCGGGCGGCGGCGATCATGGCCTCCGCGTCGAGCGTGTCGACGATCTGGTGATCCGCGATGTACGACCGTTCCCACGTGGGTTCCCGGTCGAGGAAAAGAAAGACCCGCGCGGACGCGGAGATCATTCGCAGAAGGTACTCGCGGTACAGGTGATAGCCGCTGCTCACGAGCAGGATGGTGGGGCGGCCGTTCGGGTCTGCGTTTGGGCGGGTCGTGGGCATCGTGGTCTCCTGGTTTCTCGTCGTGGGGTCGAGCCCCTCGGCGCCGGCTCCCTCAAGCCTCGTGCCATCGGGCCCGGATCCCTTCGCGGCGCGGGATCCAGCGCATTTGTCGCGGGGATTGTCGGTCGGACGAACGGGGCTTGCTTGCACGGTCACGCAAAACCCTGCAGGGGAACGCAATGCCGCGGAACGCTCGGGCTCGGCAGGCACGCGGCGTGGCGGCGCGGGCGGCGGCGCGTCGCACGGCCCGGAACGCCGCGAGTTGTGTCTGGCACACGGAATGCTGTGGGGAGGCTCGCGGCACACTGCCCCAAAGGAGGACACCTCGTGAAGTTGTACAATGGAATGGGCGCGCAGGAAAACCCGACCGCGTCCGCTGCCGGCCCGCAGTCGAGCAGGGAGCAACGGCGAGCGCCTCGCGCGAAGCTACGCGTCGTGGCCGATCGAGCGCGCGCGAGCGCCCTCGTCGAAGAGGGCCGCCGCCTCGCCGCGAGTTTTCAACTGGAGCGGGCCCTCGAACGATTCGAGGAGGCCTCGACGCTCGACGAAGGCAACGAGGCCCTCCTCCTGACGATGAACGGGCTCCAGCGCAAGCTCATTCCGCGCTGGCATTTCGCGATGCTGAACGATCACGAGCGCAACCAGGCCTTCGAGCGAGCGCTCGGGACCGCCATCGGAGACTCGCATTGCACGGTGCTCGACGTGGGCTCCGGGACGGGGCTCCTTTCCATGATGGCGGCACGCGCGGGGGCAGGCGCCGTGTTCACCTGCGAGTCGGTCGCGGCGATCGCGCGGCTCGCGCGGCGGATCATCACGGAGAACAAGCTCGACCCTCACATCTCGGTCATCCCCAAGGCATCGACCGACCTCGTCGTCGGCCGGGACATGCCGAGGCGCGCCGATGTGCTGGTGACCGAGACCGTCGATTGTGGGCTGCTCGGCGAAGGGATTCTTCCGATCGTCCGCCATGCGCGGGAAAAGCTCTTGCGACCCGGGGCGACGATCATCCCGGGGCGGGCGAAGGTCCGCTTCCAGCTCCTCGAAAGCGACGCCGTCCACCGCAACAACTTCGCCTTCGAGGCGGGCGGCTTCGACGTGAGCCTGTTCAACCAGGTCTCGACGAAATCGTATTTTCCGGTGCGCCTGCGCGCGCACCCGCACGTCTTCCTGAGCTCCGCCGCCGAGGCCTTCGAATTCGACTTCGCGCGGGGTCCCCTGGATCCGCGCACCCGCGCGGTCTCGGTCACGACGAGCCGGCGCGGCCGCGTCCACGGCATCGCGTTCTGGTTCGAGCTCGACCTCGGCGGCGGGGTCGTCCTGACGAACGCCCCGACGAACCCCCAGAGCCACTGGATGCAGGCCGTCCAATGTTTCGAGGCGCCGATCGACGTCGAGCGCGCCGAGGTCGTGAACGTCACGTGCAGGCACGACGACACGAGCCTTCGCTTCTCGCTCTCTTGATACCCAAAGCCGATTCCCCACGGAGTGACGATGCAGCACAAGAAACACATCCCCTTGGACGAACGCTCGAAATCCCCTGTCGTCGAAGATTACGACGTTTTCGCCCAATGCCTGCAGGCGTACGGCGAGAGCGACCTCTACGCCGACATCGAGACCTGGCTCGTCGAGGACAACCCGTACCGCCGCCCGCTGCGACCGCACGTGTTCAAGTACCTCGACTTCCGAAAGCCGCTCACCCGCGAGGAGCTGCTCACCTACACGAGCCTGACGGCGAGCCGCACGCTGCTCACCCTGTACGAGAGCGACTTCGTCCTGCTCCCGCGCCGCGACCTCGCCTCGAAGCGCGCCGATCTCGAGGAGTTTTACGGGCGGCGCGCGCAGGTCCTCGGCGCCGTCGTGCGGCCGTGGCTCGAGTCGTATCTGTTCAGCTTCCTGGACGACACGATCTCGGTCTCCGGGCGCTGGACGCTCGCCTCGATGAAAGAATACTTCGAGAGCTTCCTCGCCGAGGAGCGGCGGCGCACCGAGTGTCCCATGGCGAGCACCCTCCTCGCCTCCGCGGACCCAGCGCACGCGGCCCGGACGTGCCTCCTCCAGCTCGCGGGGGATTTCCTCCTCGAATCGTCGGCGATGGGGCGGAACGCGGGCGGCCATTACGGGCCGCTCCAGTCGGAGATGTTCAAGATCCTCATCGACGAGCTCGGCTACGGCGTCCACCAGACCCGGCACAGCTCGCTCTACGAAGGCGCCCTGGAGAGCGTCGGCCTTGCCTCGACGCCACACACGTACTGGCAGTTTTACCTGGGATCGTCGCTCCTCCTGAACAACTACTACAATTATGTCTGCCGCAACCACGGCCGGTTTTTCCGGTACCTCGGCGCGCTCTTCCAGGCCGAGACCGCCTTCATCGCGCTCTGCCGACGCATGGCGGACACGCTCCGCCAGATCTTCGGCCCGCGCGTCGACGTCCGCTACTTCCAGGAGCACGCCCATATCGATGGGCACCACAGCCGGATGGTCTACGACAAGATGATCCTGCCGGCCGTGGAGATGTTCGGGGAGGGGATCATCCCGGACATCGTGCGAGGGTTCGAGGAGGGCAAGCTGCTCACCGACATTGCGACGCAGGACTTCATCGATCAGGTCGCCTGGTCCGACGGCAGCGCCCACTGGAAATCCTTGGCCCCGGCGATTCACCGGAACATCGAGAAGAGCCACGACAAGCCGAGGGTGCAGCAGTTCGTCGAGCCGCGCGGCGAGCTCTCGGTGACGCACGTGCACGACGGCGACGAGCTCTGCTTCATCCAGTCCGGCACCATGCGGTTCGTGACAGGGCACGAGCGGTCCGTGCTGCTGCACGCGGGGGAGGGCACGGTGATCCGGCGCAATCGGCTGCACGGCGCGATCATCGAGTCCGACGAATGCACGTACGACATCCACTCGATCGGCGAGGTTCAGCGATGGCTGTCGTGACATTCGATCCGGGTCACGCGCGCTTCGTGATCGCGGGGAACCTGCGCTTTTTTCTGAGCACGACGGACGGGCACGTCTTTCACCTGCTGCGGGCGGCGTGCCCGCACCGCGGCGGGCCGTTGCACCTCGGGCAGCTCGACGCGGACGCGGGCACGATTCGTTGCCCGTGGCACGACGGCAACGTCTCGCTCCGATGCCTGCAGCGCGACGCCGCGCCGCTCGTCGTGCGCCCGGGCAGCGCCACGGCGGTCGTGCCGGATCCGGGCGGCGAGCCCATCACGGTTGACGGTCGCCTGGTCCTGGCGACGCGCCGTTGACCGGATCTCACGCCGGGTGTAGGCTCGGCGCATTCAGGTGGCGCCATGAAGGTCTTCCGGTAGCAACGCGGTCCTCTCGCCGGGCGGGTCCCTCCGCCGCCCGCGTTGCTTTCCCCGGCGCGCTCCATCGCCGTTCGTCCCGCGCTCCCATGGCGCGAGCGAGCGAGCCTTGCGTTCGACCTTCGCCCCCGAGGACCTCATGGCGCCCCGTCTTCCGCTTACGATCAAGCTCACCCGCCGCGCCGTCGCGCGGCGCGACCTCTTCTGCGAGCTCGTCCAGAAAATCACCAAACCTTCCCAGGCCGATGCGGCCTTCGCCTTTCATGCATTCGCGTTCAAGGCCGACGAGCACGCATTCGCCCGCGAGCTGCTCTGCCGCCGCACCGAGCTCTGGCTCTTCCGGGCAAACCAGCGCGCCTTCTGCGGCGATTTTCTGGCCATCGACATGTCGAACCCGCGGCGGGCGCGCCGACGGGCGTACGTGATCGAGCTGAAACGAGGGATGCCCGTGCGGATCGGCGGCGGCGCGGTGGGGCTCCAGCTCCAGAATGCCGACAGGGCCGTGAAGGCGCTCGCGCGGGAGCGGGGCTTGCTCGGGGACGAGGCCACGTGCGTCACCGTGTCGGGGGACGGGGCCGGAATCCTCGGGATGTTCACGTCACTGCGTCCGGCGACGGAAGACGCGTAAGAGGCGTTGTTCGCGAAGAGCCGCGACGTCTCGCCTCATTGCGTGGCCGAGACCACGAGCGCGCGTCAAAATCATGCTCACGGCTGGGGCAAAATGACAGCGGTGCTGTATGAGACCGCGCCCTACGGGAGAGGTCATGGCAAAGTCGAAGAGCTGGCCCCATTTGTCCCGTGCATCGGATCTGGCCCTGCCGCTCTCCGGCAGGCCGGCGGCCGTCGACGCAACCATCGTCGTCGCGCCCCGCGGCCTGTACGTCGCGGTCTTCGACGCCCTCCCTCCCGCCGACGAGAACGAACGCGACGACAAGGACGCGCTCCGGGTCCGCGTCTTCTCCCACGATGGGCGCACCTTCACCGAGGTCCTCGTGCACACGCCGGCGCGCACCGGCTATCGCTTCGGCGACGCGCGGCTCGGGAAGGCGGCGGTCTCGGATGCCGGCGTCGTCGCCTTCGCCGTGGGCGACAGGATCCACGTCGTCCGACCCGACGGAGCCGCGTCGCAAATCGAGGCGCCCGGCGCGTGGCCCTTCTTTGATCCCCTCGCGCCCGAGCGGCTGCGCCTCGTCGTGTATCGCGACGGCGGTGAAATGATCACGACGCACGACACGAACACGAATACCCTCGTCGACACGCTCCGCATCGGCAACAGCGGAAACCTCCCGCCCCAGGCCGATCCGGCGACCGGCGATGTCCTGCTCTACGACGGCTGGTACGCGCGCGAGGGCGGCGCCTTCGTCCCGAGCCGTGGGAGCGGGGGCCCCGGCCATGTGCTCCGCGTCGGACAGGGCACGCTCTACCTCGGTCAGGACGTCGAGCAACCTGACGCCACGCAACGCCGCGGCCGCGACGGCGCGGAGCTCCCAGTGCCCGAGGTGTTTCAGGCCTGGCGACGCGCGGACGTCTGGCGCGCACGCAACCCGATGCTCGCGAGCGTCGACGGCCGCTGGGTCCTCGGCCGTTATACCGGCAAAAACACGCTCTTCGACGCAGAGCACCTCGCGCCGGAGGAGCTGCCCGTCGTGCCGCCCCAGCACACCCTGATCGGCCCCGGGATCTGGGCGCTCCTCGACGAGCACCTGGCGATTGCGTCGCGCTTCGGCCTCTTCCTCGTCGACCCGCGCACGGGGCGGCCGATCGGCGACGGCCCCGTGGCATTGCTTGGCCTCGGCCTCGCCGGCGAGCGTGTCGTCACGCTCCATGAAGACGGCGTGCGCGTCGACGGCGGCGCGCCCATCCCGGTCACGCCGGCCGTCGAACCCGCCCTCGATGGCCTCCGGATATCGCCCCGCGGCCGATATGCAGCGGTTCGCTGCGGCAATGCAGGCTTCCCCGTGGTGATCCTCGATCTCGCCGAGGGGCGCGAGGTGCGGCGGATCGAGCCCGCCGCATTCGTTGCGTGGATCGACGAGGATCGGCTCGCCGTCCACGGCTCCACCGGTCTGCGCTTGCTCGACGTGACGACCGGCGCCATCACGGCGCTCGGCGATCTCCCGGGCTCCGCCTGCCTCGGCAGCGACGGCGCGGGCCGCTTCTTCGTCGGCACCGACACCACGCTCGTCGAGCGCGACGCCAGCGGCGCGGTCCTGCGCACGCACACGGTCCCGAAGAAGCTCAAGGGCTATACGTGGCCCTCGGAGCTCGTCGTCCACGGGAGCGAGGTCTACGCGCTCGCGAGGTGCCGTATCTTCCGCTGGGACGCGGCCGGTAACTGCGAGCGCCTCAATGCGCTCGAGAACGGCATCGGAGGCGCGAAGACCGATCCGAAGTTCTCCGACGGCCCGCTGCGCAGCGTGGCCGTGAGCCACGACGGCCGCTGGCTCGCCGTGACCGCGAAGACGAAGAGCCACGCGCTCGGCGTCGTCCTCTGCAATCCCGAGGGCACGATCGCCGCATGGACCGGCCCGATCTTCGGCCGTCGGAGCGTCCACGGCGAGCGCGCGTTCTGCGCCTTCCGCGGCAACACGCTCGTCGTCGGCACCGAGCACGGCGACGTCGGCGTGTATACGCTGCCTGCCTGAGAGACTGGGATCTCCGCAGATCACGCGATTTCTTTCCAGTACATGTCGTACGACGACGTGATGTCGCCATTGATCCGCGACGAAAGGTCGTCGTACACGCGCGTCACGAGGACGCCGCTCGGCGCGCGGAGCGCCCGCAGCCGATGCACGGTGCGCCCTCGCTGCGTCTTGTATTCCGGCGGCAGCGGGCCCGCGCCGCCGTACCGCGCGGCGATCGCGACGAGGCGGATGCCGAGCGGCCGGCAGAACGCTTGCTCGATGGCCTCGACGATTGCAAAGCGCAGCCATGGGAGCTGGCGGCGCAAATAAAGGCCGTTCAAGAGCAGCGCGGGGCGATCCTCGCAGAGCCCGAAGCCACCAAACACGAACCCTTGCGCCTCGGCCACGCCCGCGTGAGGCGCGCGCACGAGCTGAAAGCAGAAGGAGAGCGGGTCCTTCCAGAGCGAGAGCACCATGTGCTTGGTGCTCTTTTCGTCTCCGTGCCTGTACATCCAGCTCGTGCTGTTGAAGCAGCAGGGCACGCAGTCGGCGAAGCGCAAGAACGCCAAAAAATCACGCCGTTTGTCCAGGTACCGCAAGCTGAGGACGCCGCTCGATCCGAGGGGCAGCGGGCGCGCGAACGCGGGCACGGGCGGCGCGCCCTGGACGAGCGCCTGCACGGCGTGCTCGGCGCCGGGCAAATGCCGGCGAAGGCGCGCGATCGGGCCGCCGGCGACCCCGCCGACGTCCTTCTGAAGTCGCTCCACGAGGTTTGCCCAATCGTCCCCCTTCCATGCCTCCGCATGGCGCCCCGGCGACACGGGGCAAAGCGCGGAGAGCAACTGCAGCCGCTCCGGCGCCTCGACGAGGCGACCCACGAAATCCTCGGCATCGCCTTGAAAGAGCGCCTCATGACGTTCGAGGATCTGTCGCACCCGCGCTTCGCCGGTCGCCGGCAGATCGGGCGTGTCCACGAGCGCCAGCACCTCGGGGCCGGGGGGCGTGCCGACGTCCCGCGCGAACGTCCGCACGAAGTCGGCGAGCCACGCGGAGGCCCGATCGCCGAGGCGCTCGGTGAGGTGCGTGAAGGCGCTGTCGTGCCCCTTCGTGGTGCCGGGCGGGAAGAGGCCCTGCGCCTCGATCTGCTCCGCGGCCCAGGGCGCCTGCCCATCCCGCGCGAAGACCTCGTACCGCTCGACGAAGACCTCCGTCGCGCGCTGCGGAGCGAGCGCGGCGAGCGCGTGGAACAGGGCTTTTCGGAGCTGCGAATGCCCGCCACGTTCCATGGATCGCACGAGCGCGTGGTGCTGAATGGTGGTGGCCTGCTCTCCGCCGAGGTTCTGGAGGCACCGAATGCGCGACGTCGTGGCGACGTGCTCCTCCTCGCCGCGCACGGGATCCATGTCGAGCACGCGGCGCAGGTGGGCGCGGGCCGCGTCGATCAGCGCCACGCGGCGCCGTTTGCGGCTGCTCGTGAGCGAGATCCCCTCGTCGTAATGGGCGCGCGCGGCGCCGAGGGCGTCACGGAAACGTGGATCCCGACGGCAACGATCCCAGCTCGACGCAGGGCCGAGCACGCCGAGCGCGAAGGCCGCCTCGGGCGTGACGGGGCCGTCGCCTTCGAGATCGGCGAGCGTGTCCCTCTGCGTGGGAGCGTTCCGGAGGAGAGCAAGGCAATGCTCCGTGATCCACGTGGCGTTGGCCTCTTGCTCCTTCCACCAGCGCCCCCCGTGCGGCTCTCCTTTGTCGGGAAAAAGCAGGTCATTCCAGGGTCCGGCATGAAACAACGCGCGTCGCAACGAAACATCCGCGAAAGCGCGATCCACGAGCTCGCGCGGGAGCAGATCGTCGCGATCGTCGTCCGTGCGCCCACAAGAGAGCGCGATCCGCAGGAGCCATGCGTCGCGGGCCAGCGTGGTCTCCATCGGCTCGGGCTCGCCTTCGAGCCGTGGTGCGTGCGCAGCCGCACGCCGCGGCGGGACGAGCAACGTCGTCGGCAGGGCACAGACGCGTTTTTCGGCGCGGCGCGCGAAGCCCGCGTCGAGGTCGAGGCGCGCGAGCAAGAGCTGGATCGCAGGCCCGAGCGCGGGATCCTCCACGCGCTGGAGCCTGCGCCGCGCCGAAAGCCGCTCTCCCTGATCGGCGAGAAAGGTCGCAATCGCGAGCTCGGCCCGACCTCGCAGCGTTCGTCCCGGCGCGTGCGCGAGCAGCGCTTCTGCGTGGTCCACGCATTTGGCGTGAAGCGCCGCGCCCATCGCGCCGAGCCATCCATGGCTCCACGCGCTGCGGTGGCGCACGGCGCGCAGGAGCGCGAGGACCCCCGCGGGCCCGCGCTCCGGATACATCGCCATCGCCCAAAGCGCGCGCGCCTCCTGTCCTGCGTTTCCCTCAATCTGCGGGAGCAGGGCCTCGACGAGGGGGAGCGCGTCCCCGCCCACGACGAGCAGCTCCCGCACGAGCGGCAAGGACGGTCGATACAGACGCGCCTCCTCCAGTGAATCGAGGTTTCCCACGAACGAGCACGCGCGCTCGCGCCCCGGGTGGTGCTCGAGTCCATCCTCGATCCGCGCAAGGGCACGCGCGCGCACCGTGCCCTCGGGCAAGGCCCGCGCGCGTTCGAGCGCCTCTCGCCGCCGTCCGCTCGCAAGCTCGACGCTGAAGCGATGCAGCCGCGCAGCTTCGATGCTGCCGAAGAGCCCTTCCGCGCGCGCGGCGATCCGCGTGAGCGCCCGCGGCGTGAGGCACTCCTCGGCGGCAAGCCGCTCCTCCAGATACGCCACGAGCAGCGCTCCCGCCGGGCCCGCCTCACAGCCTTCACGCGCGCCGACGAGCGTACGAAGCTCCGCGAGGATCCCGCCGGAGAGCTCGCCTTCACAGGTCGGGGCCCCCAAATATCGCCGCTCCAGCGCGCGCGCCGCGGCGGCGAGGTGAATCAAAACGACGGCGCGCACGGCGGGCCGACGGAGCTTTGCGGATACGGATACCATTCGACGGACAAAAACGATCCCGCGCGCCATCGAGCCCGTCGCAAACGGGTTCGACGCGCCATAGACGGAGTCCATGCGCTCCTCCTTCGGGGCGGAGGCGGACGGATGGCGCGCACGCGTGACGCGGCATCGAAGGGCCACGAGCTCACGTGCAGCGCGCAGCCGTCCCCGTCCGCCCTGGGTACGAGAGACACCAGGGGCGACGATTGGGAACGGACGGCCCGCGCTTACACGAAGAAGAAGAACATGGCGGCGGCGGCAGTTTGCAGGCGGGCAGGGCATGTTGTCAAGCGCTGCCGCGGTCGCTTGCGTGCTGCGACGCGCGCGCCCTGGTTGGCCCTCGGGCGCACTACGGCTACCATGCGCGTCCCCAATGAAGGAGACCTTCGACCTCTCGGCCAACCAAGCGCGGCGTATCGCCCTGGCAGCACAGGGGTTTGGCGAAGCGCGACCGGCGAGCGTGAACCGGCGTCACTTCGCGAAGACGGCGGAGCGGCTCGGCGTCATCCAGCTCGACAGCGTCAACGTCGTCGTCCGCACCCACTACCTGCCCGCCTTCTCGCGGCTCGGCGTGTATCCGCAGGCGCTCCTGGAGACGGAGGCCTGGGGGAACAAGCGCACGCTCTTCGAATACTGGGGGCACGAAGCCTCGCTCCTGCCGCTCGCACTCCAGCCCTTGCTGCGATGGCGCATGGCGCGCGCGGAGGCGGGCGAGCAATGGGGCGGGCTCGCGCGCTTCGGCAAGGAGCGGCGCCCGTACATCGAGAGCGTGCTCGCCGAAATCGAGAAACGAGGTCCCGTGACGGGCGGCGATTTCGCCACCGGTCCGCGCGGCGCGTCGGGCTGGTGGTCCTGGTCCGAGGGCAAGCGGGCGCTCGAATGGTTGTTCTGGGCCGGCTACGTCACGACCGCCACGCGGCGTGGCTTCGAGCGCGTCTACGATCTGACCGAGCGGGTCCTGCCTGCCGAAATCCACGGCATGCCCACCCCGCCCGAGGCCGACGCCCAGCGCGCGCTCGTCCGTATCGCAGCCCGCGCCATGGGCGTCGCGACCGAGGCCGACCTGCGCGACTATTTCCGCCTCCCTTTGCAGGGCGCTCGCGCCCGCGTGCAAGAGCTCGTCGAGGCCGGCGAGCTCTTACCCGTCAAGGTCGAGGGGTTTTCCAAGCCGGCCTACCTGCACCCCGAGGCGCAGACGCCGCGCAAGATCGCCGCCCGCGCATTGCTCTCGCCGTTCGACAACCTGATCTGGTTCCGCGACCGCACCGAGCGGCTCTTCGGGGTCAAGATCCGGCTGGAGATCTATACGCCGGCCGAGAAGCGCACCCACGGGTATTACGTTTTGCCTTTCCTCGAAGGCGACACGATCACGGCGCGCGTGGACCTGAAAGCCGACCGCAAAGAGAAGGTGCTGCGGGTGCAGGCCTCTCACACCGAGCCGGGCGCGGGCCCGGACACGCCCGACCTCTTGGCGGCGGAGCTTTCGAGGATGGCCACGTGGCTCGGCATGGAGCGGGTCGAGGTGGCACGACGGGGGAAACTCGCGGGGGCGCTTCGGGCGGCGTTGAAGGGCCTTTCGGCGTGACGACGGCGCGACCGCCTCAGCCCGGCTCACCGAGCGCGAGCGGCTCCCGCGCGGCGAGCCATGCGGCCGGGATCGACGCGCGCCCTGCCGAAAGCGCCACGACGCCACCCGCCATCGCGCACGTCGTGTCCCGGTCGCCGAGGCCGCTGACCGTCACCCAGAGCGCTTCTTCGTAGTTGTCGAGGTGCCGCGCCGCGCACCAGAGCGCAAACGGAACCGTGTCCCAGGAGAGCACGCGATACCCCGATCCGAGCGCGCTCGCCGCATCTCGAGGATCGTTGTCGAGCGGGAGCGCCAATGCATTCGCCAGACCGTCCTTCGTCTCGCCGTCGGGCGTGTGGTGGAAGGCCGCGCGCAGCAGGGCCTCGCCCGATCGGGGCTCTTTTCCCGTGCCCATGTGCCACGCGACCGCGGCCGCGATGGCCACCGCGACCGCGCCGGCCTGGCCATCCGGATGGGCATGCGTGACCTCGGCCGAGGCTTTGGCATGGCGCACGACCTCGTCGAGATCGTCGGCGAAATAAGCCCCGAGCGGCGCGACGCGCATGGCCCCGCCATTGCCCATCGAACCCGTTCCGCCGAAGACGGCTTTGGCCGTGAACTGCCACGGGATCTCGGTGAGGATGTTCCGCAGGATCTCGTGGGCGGCGCCGCCATACCCGCGACGCGGATCGGCGCCGTACCGTCGCGCGAACACGCGGGCCAGCACGTCTTGATCGATCTTCCCGTGGCGATCGAGCACCTCGACGATGCCCAGGGCCATCACGGTGTCGTCGGTGTACCCCCAGGGAGCGGCGGGAACGGCGCGATCGCCGATCAGGCGCTCGACGTGGTCGGGGTGCACGAAAAAACGCTCGCCAAAGGCGTCGCCCGTGGAGAGACCGTCGAGCGCGAGGAGGGCGCGTTCCATGCGGGATGCGTGGTCGGACGGGCGGGTCATGGGGGGGAAGGATACCTCAGATGCTCCGCCGAGCGGTCCAGGTGATTCCCCAAAAGGTCCAGGCGCACCACGTCTCGGGTCCACGCGCGGCCCTGTCGACTTCAGGCGTGCCGTCCTCGACTCCGCGCGTCCACCTTGGGACGTCCACGCGTCCGGCGGAGAGCCGCACGCGCTCCCGGCAGAACCCCGCGCAAGGCTTCGCCGAACCCCAACCGCTCGCCCCTCGGGTCCAGGCGTCGCGCGCACACCCCGCGCACGGTCCCGGCCCAGGTCCACGCGCTCCCCGGTCAGGTCCACGCGCTCCCCGGTCAGGTCCACGCGCTCCCCGGTCAGGTCCACGCGCTCCCCGGTCAGGTCCACGCGCTCCCCGGTCAGGTCCACGCGCTCCCCGGTCAGGTCCACGCGGGCGGCGGTGAACTCCACAACGTTCCGCATCCACCGCACGTGGTCCCGGGTCAGCTCACGACAGCGCCGTATCCGTTGCGCGGGAGCGCCATCCGATGGAAGAGCAGTCCTCGTGCGTAGACGTGATTTCCGACGACCATCGCGCGGCTCGGTTTGTCGGCGCCGATCGTCGTGAGCTCGAATCGGGCGTTGCCCGTTGCGATGTCAATCATGGTCACCACCTGAGGGTGCTGGGCCACCACCACGCTCTGACGGTCGGGCGTGATGGAGAACTGCGTCGCTCGTACGCCGAGTTTACCAGAAGGGCCGTGAGGTCCAATGCAATGGATGTCGTAGTCCGCGCCGAGAACGAGCGTCGTTCCATCGGCGAGGACGGCGAGTTGACGAGCTTCCGCGAAGTCACCACGAAGCGTCGTCTCGTCGCCGCGCTGCAAATCATGACGCGTCAGCTTGCCGTCTGCGCTCGTGACGACCACAAAACCGCCGTCGGGGTCGATGGCTCCAGCGGCGTTGGAGGTTCCTTGGGCCTTGACCGAGAAACGACGAAGGAGCTCTCCCGCTCGATCGTAGAGACCAAGCCCCTCGTCATGGGGCCCGACGAAAGCGCCGGCTCCCGCAGATCCACTCGAAGCGAGCGCGAGCGAGCACGCCGGCGGATCGATAGCCCCGTGGAGTCGCCCGTCCGCCGTGACGAGGATCTCCAGCTCCGAGCCGTCGGAACGAAGAATGCCCTGCTTCGTCGAACTCCCCGGCGGCAACGGCGGCAGCCACATTCCCTTTGCCGGCTCCGCACGAAGGGCGTGGATGAGGACCCGGCCGTCCACGTCCACGATGACGTCTCGGATGTCTCGATAATCTCCAAGCGAAAGATCGCGGATCTCTCCGCTCGCAAGGTCGACGCGCCGCAACACCCCCCAATCACCGATCCACGCGCAACCGCGCGCCTCGTCGACGGCAAAGGCGTTCGTGGTGGACGGCCCGACGTCCGTAGGGAAGAGAAAGTCGAGCGCTCCGTCCTGCGGAGGCTTCACGATGAATCGCTGCTTGGAAAGATGGACGAGCGCCTTGTCGATGACGAAATCAAGCGCGGTCTCGTACATGAGCTCGCTGTAGTAGCCCGAATGCTTGAACCGCTTGGACTTCTCTTTGGCGCCCCCCGACGTCGTGACAACGGCTTCCGGGCGCCCGGTGTCATCCTTCTCGATGGCAATTCGCGCGGATAGACCGGAAGGGCCGGTGAAGAGGACACGCTGAACGTCAATCCGGTTCGTCATGGGAGATTCCTGCCTACGTAGGAAGCCTTCACTCTTTTTCTGCTCTTCCGGTGGCATACCGGGCGAGCGCGCTCGCCCGGTGACACGGCGGCGGCCCTTTGACCTCATCCTGCTGCAGCGCTCTAGACCGTTGGTCCTGGACGAACCCTCGGTTGGCCCGTTATGTCGGCTCCGCGGGGATCTCGGGCGAGCCGGGCCACGTGATGCCCACCTTCCGAAGGCGCTGTTGAGCGCAAAGCAGTCGCTCCGGGTCGGGCGGGCGGGGAAGGAGCGTCGCGAGCTCGTCGGTCGTCAGCTCCGTGGGGCCACCCAGTCTCCGGTCGACCAGCGCGTCCGCGAGCGCGTGAATGGGGGCGGCTGTCGTTCGGGCGACCTCCGCAGCGAACGCAGCGGTCTCTCGACCATATCTTCGTTGCAGCCGTCCGCCTCGGAGCAAGCCCCACACGGCCAGCCGGTCGGCGCCACAGGCCGTTGGATCGTCGAACAGTGTGCTGGCGACACGATCGCCGTAAAGCCAGAAGCCCACGCCCGCATCCCTCTGCCCATGCTCGGGTCCCACTCCAAGCATGCCGACGGCCATCTCGAACGCCGGCTCCAGCTCGGCGGGAAGCTCTGGCACGGCCCCGCGCACGTCGTCTGGGCCACCGGTTACCGCATCGACCGAAAGGCCGAGCTGCTCGATCGGACCGGCCCCCAGCTCGTACGCGAGGCCGACGACGCCCGTTTCGGTCCACGCCACGACGTCGTAATCTCCGCATCCGTTGCCGTTGTAGAAGGCGCCTCGCTGGAGGTCGCCCGTCCAGCCCGGGAAGGCGCAGGCGGTAAAGCTATGGCGCTCGAGCGGGTCCACATGCGCAAGGCTGACTTCGACGTAGGCGCGCAGAGCGGCGCGCACGATGGCATCGCGGTCGAAAACGAGGCGTCCAAAACGACTGGTACGCGCGACCATCTGCGTCGCCTACGCCACGTCGGTCTCCGCGTCAAGGCGCTGGGAAAATCGGTGTGCCTGCGGCGTCATGGCGTGTACGCCGGCACCTGGTGGATCCGCTTCACCTCGTCCGCCGACGGGTAGTTGTTCGTTAGATGCCTGTTGAGCTTACCCGAGATGACCGCCGCGTTCTTGTTCGAGTTCGTGCCCCACGGACATAGACGCTTGTCCTTCCTGCGCACCACGTGGTGCACCTCGGCGCGCTCTGGGTCATATTGATGAGGCGTGTTCTCCGGATCTTTGAGGATGTCCGGCTCGGTGCACGTCGTCGGCTTGCAATTCTCATCCACACAAGGATACGTGAAGCCCGCTAGATCGGAGTGAATCTTGCCGCCGTGCGCTTTGCGGTTGACCTGGAGGATCCGCACCCGCTGCTCGATGTTGTCGATTTCCTCGCAGTGGAAGTCTTTCCCCGGTCCGACATTCGACGGCTCGACCAAGTTCCGGTACGGACCGTTGACCTCCGTCGGCACACCGTTGACCTCGATGAATGAACTCTCCAGGGGCGCAGCCTGGTGGTTGATGATGATCTTGTTCGCGGGATCCGAGCCGACTTGGCGCGAGTAGTCCTCCGTGCCTTTGATACGCTCGCACGCCGGATAGTTCTTGTCGTAGGGCGCCGCTCCGAAGACCTCTGCGACCAACACGGCATCGGCGCACGCTTTCAGCGGATCCCTGTAGAAGCAGTCGAACGTATTGGCCTCGGACACATAACAAGCGCTGCCGAACGCGGCGATGTACTTGCTCCGCAACGCGACGTCCGTGCTCGGATTTCCCATGAGAGGGATGCGATAACGCATGCACGGCTTTTCAACGGGCATCGCGCAATCGCTCGGTGGCTCAACCGGCGGCTCGACGCCCGGAGCGGGGCATCCTGCTTCGCTTGGCTCGCTCGACCCGCACGCACCCGTCATCCCTGCCCCACAGAAGCCCATCACCAGCACGCACAGCATTGACCACCGGCGTCTCCTCCGTGCTTGCATGGGGTACCGAATCGCACGTTGCTCGGCCGGGCGACAAGGGAAACCGAACCAGGGGGGCTCACGATGCGCCCGGGAACCGAGCGTCCCATGACGGTGACCGGGTCGACTCGTCTCCCCATCCGCAAGAGCGGCGGGGGAGGGAGGAGGTCGAGCGAAGATCCGACGAAAGGCTGCACCCCCGTTGCACGGGAACCTTCTTGCTCGTAACCTGCTCCCGTCCGTGGAACGACAACGTTCCACAACAACCAGAGGAGTTGGCAAGATGCAAGACCAGGATCTGCAGTCGATCAAGGACCTTCTCGAGAGCGAGCTCAATCTCCGCGTCGAGGAGGCCGAGGATATGCTGCCCGCCGACGAGTACGAGGGGGCCCCGGGGAGCTGGACGACGCTGTGTGGCAGCGGCTGTCCGATGTGATCTGGGCAGAAATCCCCTGTGAGCCGCACGCTTTCGGCGCCTTCGACGAGCGACGTGCCTTGACGGGCACGCCCTGCCCCATGTAGCTTGGGCGCTGGAATCCCACCCCGTAACCTTCACGCTTCAGGCGCTTTCGCCGGAGCGACATGCCGCGACCGGCACGCCAATAAAGTATGGCCCACGCCGTACATCCCTCCCCGCTCGCGGAGATCTTCGGGCGAGCCAGCACGATTGCAGAGCGGCTCAGCGGTGATTTTTCTCCCGTCGAGGATGCTCGCGAGAATGAAAAGCGCTCGCCCCGGCTGCAGGCGTGGTGTGAGGCCGTCGCCAAGGGGGATCGGTCCCTGTTCCAGAGACGGCTGGCCTGGGACGGCCTGAATGAGGCGGCGGTGCTCGAATGGCTAGGGGCCGTTCGGCCGTCCCCAGGCGCCCAGCTCCCCGCCTGGGCGGAGCTCCTGGCGGATGTATTGAAGGGCTTCAAGGACCCGGCGCCCTCGGGGAACCGCACGGACGACCGAGAGCGGTTCGTCGATCCGGAGAAGCCATTTCCGTTCCAGGAGATTCTTTTCCCCTTCGTGCTCGCCGCTCGGCAGCGCCTCCTCGGGCGGGCAGGCGCCTGTTACGACCTGTTGACGGATGCATCCCACGCCGCGCTGGAGAACAGGCTGCTCGATACCCTGGCGAATCACGCAGCGCTCCCCCTCCAGCTCGAATTTTCCGTTTTCCGCGTGCGGAACGGCTTCGCGGCGAAAGGTCCGGCAGGTCGAGAGCTCTACCGTGCGTTCGTTCTCGAGATGGATCGAGGTGGGCTGTCCCCCTTTCTTCAGGAGTATGCCGTGTTGGCGAGGCTCTTGGCCTCGACGACGCACTTCTGGGTAGAGGCCACCGCGGAGTTCCTCGAGCATCTGTCCGCGGATTTGGGCCAGCTCGAAGAGACGTTCGGGGGAGGCCGGGGGCTCGGGCGTGTCGAGCGTGTGCAGGCGAGCTTGTCGGACCCGCATCGTGGCCAGCGATGCGTGATCGGCGTGTCCTTTGCGTCTGGCGTCGATCTCTTTTACAAGCCCAAAGACCTGGGTATCGACGAGGCCTTCCGTCACCTCGTCGCCTGGTTGAATGACAGGGGGCTCGCGCTGCCGCTCACCGCCCCGCGGCTCCTTCGTCGACCTTCCCATGGCTGGGTCGAGCGCGTGCCTCGGAACACCTGCGATTCGGCGGACGAGATTCGCAGATACTATCAGCGCGGGGGCGCGCTCCTGTGCCTCGTCCATGTCCTCGCGGGAAGGGATTGCCATTTCGAGAACCTCATCGCGAACGGTGACACGCCCGTCCTCATCGACCTCGAGACCCTTCTCCACCCGCGCGCGCGCACCGCAGACGACGAGGGGATGAACGCGGCTCACCTCACGAGTGATCTCTTCGTCAACTCGGTGCTGGGCACGGGGATGATCCCGACCTGGCAGGTCGCGAAGGATGGCCAGGTGGCCTTCGACCTCAGCGGGCTGAGTGGAATCGGTGATCAAGAGGCGCCGTTCCGCATGCGGAAATGGGGCAACGTCAACTCCGACGGCATGGAGATGGATTATGAAGTGGGCAAGATCCACGCGCAAGGGAACGCCCCTCTGCTGCGTGGGTCTCCCGTCGGAATAGGCGCGCACATCGAAGACCTGGTCGCGGGGTTCACGCAGATGTATCGCTTCCTCGAGCGTCATCGGCGTGAGCTCCTCTCGCCCGAGGGTCCGATTCACGCATTCAAGCGGCAGCGGGTGCGCTTCATTTATCGGGCCACTGCCATCTATGCGTCGGTATTCAAAAAACTCCTGCTTCCAAAGCACCTACGAAGTGGGGTCGACGCGAGCATCGTCCTCGAAATTCTGGGCCGAGACAGGATCGCGCACGAGGAGCGGCCCGTGCTGTGGGCGCTGTTGCCCGCCGAGATACGAGCGCTCGTTCAGGGAGACATCCCGTTCTTTTCTGCGGACCCTGCCAGTGATCGCCTCGAAGTTTCTCCTGGCGAACACATCGACGAAGCTTTTCTGGAGCCCAGTTTTCACCTGGTCCTGGGCCGGCTCTCCGCTCTGGGAGACGACGACCTGGCCGGGCACACCGCGCTGATTCGTGGCGCACTCTACGCTTACATAGCCACCGAGGTACACGAGGACCCGTCCGCCCCCGGCGAGAAGCCCGCCCGCGCTGGCCATCTCTCCCGGCCACCCGCCGGTTTCGTGGAAGAGGCCGTGCGCTGTGCAGACGAATTACGAAAACAGGCCATCAAGGCCAAGGACGGGAGCATCAGTTGGTTTGCGCCACGGTACATGATGCAGGCCGGGCGCTATCGCTTCCAGTCCATCGGTTGGGGGCTGTACGACGGCGTCTGCGGAGTCGCGATCTTTTTCTCGGCATTAAACGACGTCGCGGGGGCGGCGTATGGGAAGCTGGCCCTCGCCGCACTCGAGCCGGTGCTGCAGCTGCTGCGCCGTGGCACCAGCCGACAGCGGTTTGCCAGTCAGCTTGGAATCAGCGGGGCGACCGGGCTGGCCTCGGTGCTCTACTCGCTCGTGCAGGTCGGCAAGCGCCTGGGGCATGGGACGCTCATCGATGCGGCGCTCGAGGCTGCGCCGCTCATCACGATGGATCGAATCGCAGCCGACCAGGCCCTCGACATCATCGGTGGGTCGGCCAGCGCGATTCTCGGTCTGCTGGCGCTGCACAGGGAAACGGGTGCTCCGAGCTTGCTCGAACGAGCTGTCGCCTGCGGAGAGCACCTCCTCGCGGCGCGACGTGAAACACCCTCCGGCCACCGACTCTGGCCTGCTGTCAATGGTCGATTCTTGACCGGGTTCTCCCATGGCGCCGCCGGCGTCTGCTACGCGCTTCTGCGCCTCCACGAGGCGACGAGGGAGACGACCTTCCGGGGAGCAGCCGAGGATGCACTCGCCTACGAGCGGAGCGTGTTCGACGCCGACCAGGAAAACTGGCCCGATCTGCGAGGACGCGAAACGGATGTGCCGGCGTTCGGAAAGAGCTGGTGTCACGGCGCCGTCGGAATCGGCCTTTCGCGACTGGGCGGGCTCCACGTGCTGGCGACGCCGGACATTCGCCAGGACATCGACGTGGCACTGCGCACGGTGAAGACGTTCGACCTGCATTCCGCCGATCATCTCTGCTGTGGTAATTTCGGCCGGGTGGAGCTGTTCCTCGTGGCCGCCAGGCGACTCGGCCAGCCGACGCTGCAGGAGCACGCGGGCCGCCTGGCAGGGGAGCTCGTGGAGCGCGCCGCGGCGCGTGGCGGGTTCTCGCTGTTCCCGCCGTTCCGTCGCGAGGTCCCCTCGCCGGGGTTCTTTCAGGGCATGTCGGGGATAGGTTATACATTGCTGCGTTTGCACGACCCGAACATGCTTCCATCGGTGCTCCTCTGGGAGTAGAGGGGTACAGCGAGGTCGGTTCATGCTCGACTCCATCCATGCTCTTGCGTCCGAGATCGAACGTCGCTGGAGCAGCGCCGAGTACCGCTCGACGGATTTCGCCTCGATCGCGCACGACTGCCTGGCGCAGGCCGAGCTCCACGCGCGCTTCGACGAAGCAGAGATCTTGCGCTGGGCCATCGCCGCCGAACAGCTCCCCGAGCAGCATGATCTGCGGGGTGGCTTCGGACAACCACCGCTGACGCTCTGGCACGGGAGCCGCTTTTTCGTCGATCTTTACTTCTGGGTCACCCCGGAGACGGCCGTTCACGACCATGGCTTCACGGGCGCGTTCACGAACCTCCAGGGGAACAGCCTGCATTGCATGTACGGTTTCGATACGCACGCCACACCCGCGCCGAACCTGCGGCTGGGCTCGCTCGCGCTCACCGGCGTCGAATACCTCCAGCCCGGCTCCGTCAGGGCCATTGCCGGCGGGAGGGACTTCATCCATCAAGTGTGGCACGTGAGCCGTCCGACGATCACGCTCGTCGTCAGGACGTTCCACGAGGATGGATGGTCGCAGTTCGAATACCACCCCCCCGGCGTGGCAGCGCGCATCGAGACGTCGGCGGCCTTCACGCGACGTTTCCAGTTGCTCGAGTACCTGTCTCGGACCGATCATCCCAGCAAGGAGAGCCTCGCCGAAGAGCTGGTGCTGGGGGGTGACCCCTGGAGCAGCTTCTTTTATTTGACGAAAGTGTTCGCCGAGAGGAGCGCTCGCTCCTCACGCGACCCTGCATCTTTCGAACGGCTGCTTTCCCGGCTCACGGAGCGACATGGAGATTGGATACGGCACTTGGGTGACGCGATCCGTTCGACCGATCGACATGCCGGTATCCGCTGGGCGCGCCTTGCGGACCCGACGCAGCGGTTGGTCTTGGCGCTGCTCTCGAGCCTGGAGGACAGGACCTCGATAGAAGACTTCATCACGAAGCATTTCCCGGACGCGCAGCCCGACGCCTTCCTTTTCGAGGGATTGCGGGGTGCCAGAGAGGCACAAGGCATCACGCTCAATTTCTCCGAGGGACACTGGGCCATTCTCCGCAACATCCTCCGGGGCGCCACACCCGAGCAGATTGCCATGTCCCTGGGAGGTCGTGAAGCGCTGGGGGAGGCCCAGCTCGGTCGACTCGAAGCCATTTGCGCCGACCTCCGTCGTGTGCCGCTGCTTGCGCCGCTCTTCACGACACGCGCGGGTCGACGCTGACCTGGCGTCGACGATGCTGTTGTTTTCAGCAAACCCGGGCGTACTGATGCGGTCCTCGGCGGGATCTCGTCACCGCACGGCGCTCGCCGCGCCCGCGGTCGCGGCGCGGTAGGCGGCGAGGGCCTTTTGCCAGTCGGCGACGGCGTCCACCTGCCGGAGCGCGGCTTCGAGCGCGGCTTGCTCGCGCAAATTCACGAGGAGCAGCGTGCCTTCGCCAAGCTCGAAGCGCCGAAGCTCCTGCTCGGCGAGCTTGCGCGCGACATCGACCTCCGTGCGCGCCACCGTCGCCCGCTGCTCGGCCGCTGTGAGCGCCGAGGCCGCGTCGCGCACGTCGGCCACGACACGATCCCGCTGCAGCCGCGCCTGGGCCTCGATCCGCGAGACCTGCGCCGCCGCCGCTCGCTCGCGCCCGCTGGCGACACGGTTGAGCAGCGGGATGTCGACGACCACGGCCGCTTCGAGCACGGGCTTCGCTTGTTTGGGATCCCCCGGGCCGAGGTCCTGCGAGCCCACGATCACGAGGTCGATCGCGGGGCGCTTCTGGTTCTCGGCCCAGCGACGCTCGACCTCGGCTTGCTCTTTCTGCGCGTCGAGGCGCTTGAGCTCCGGCCTGCGCTCGACGGCCTCCCGCTCGTCCGCGCGGACCCGCGCGACGTCGAGCGGCGTGGGCTCGGGCAGGCGCTTCGGGAGCCGCGAGGCCTCGGGCAGGAGGGCCGAACCATCCGGGGCACGCAGGAAAAGCGAGACCTCGAGGGCCGCCTGTTCGAGCGCGCGCTGTGTGGAGACGACCTGCGCCCTGCGCTGGAGGATCACGCGCTGGTTCTCCTGTCGCTCGAACGCGGGGACGTCGCCTGCCTCCACGCGGCGCGCGAGCGCCTCGTCGCGCACGAGCGCGAGGTCGAGCCACGTGCGCGCGACGGCGATCCGCTGGCCCGCCGCGACCCAGTCCCAGTACCGGAACGAGGCGACACGCGTGGCCTCGATCCGCTGCTGATCGGCGCCCTGGGTCGCCGCGTCGACGCCGAGCTCGGCGCGCTGGAGGTTCGCCCGGCGCCGATCGATCGGGCCGTCGCGCCAGAGGTTGAGGCGCGCGCCGGCGCGCACCTCGCCATACTCGTTCGTCGCGAGCTTGCCGTCGTAGACCGGGAACTCCCCGCGGCCGATGCGGTAGCCGGCGAAGACGCTCGACCCCCACCACGGGAGCGGCTGCTCGACGAACGTGTCGATCCGCTGCGAGGGATACCCCCCGATCGGGATCACGGCCGCGGTCGTGCGCCAGGAAGGATCAAACCCGCCCGACGCCGTCATCCGATCGGCCTCGGCCGCGGCGCGCTCCTGCGCTGCCGCCAGGATGAGCGGGAAGCGTTGCTCGACCGAACGGACGAGCTCCTCCAGGCGCAGCTCGCCGGCGCTCGTCGAGGCCGTCGTCGCGGGGCCCTCGGGCGCCCGCGCGGACGTGGTCGCGTCCGTGGCCGCCGAGGGCGCTTGTCCCCTCGCGACGCCCGGCCACGCGAGCGCGAGCGCGAGCGCGAGGGTTCGTACGGGGCTCGTCACTTGCCGCCTCCCTTCTTCGTGTCGCCCTTGGACCCGTCCGCGGGCGGCGCGGGCCACTGGGGGGGAAAGCCGTTGAACTGGCGCCAGAGCTCGTAGCCGAGCGAGACACGGTCGAGCAGGATCCAGCCGTTCGCGCGCGTGCCTTGCCGCAGGTATTGCTTGCCGGGCCAGGGCGCGTCGCCGTCGGACACGACGACCACGCGGAACTTGCCGGCGCCGTCGTCCGTGGCGTCGACGAACGCGACCTTGCCGCCGTAGGTACCGACGGCGGCCGAGGGCCAGCCGGAGAACTGGATCGCGGGCCACCCCTCGAACTGCAGGCGCACCTTGCGCCCCGGCGTGACGAGGTTGACGTCGTTGCCGTCGACCCAGAGCTCGACGGCCACGTCGTCGGTGTCGGGGACGAGCATCGCGAGGACCTCGCCCGACTTGATCATCTCCCCGCCTTGTTTGGCGACGACCCGCAGGACCGTGCCCGCGCGCGGCGCCTTCACGCTCTGGGTGAGCTGCCGGGCGAGCCGCACCTCCATGCGCGCGAGCTCCGCGGTCGCCACCGCGATCTCGGCCTCGGCGGTGGCGCGCGACGCCGTGGCGTCGTTGATGGAGGCGCTCGCGTCGTTCTTGATCTTGGAGAGGTCCGCGGCGAGCGCAGCCTCCTCCGCGCGGGCCGCCGAGAGCGCGGCGCCGGCGCGATCCTCGTCGGTGCGCGCGCGCGCCTCCTCGAGCTCGGCGAGCTCGACCTGCCGCTTCGACGAGAGCCCCTCCTCGAAGAGCGAGCGCTGCCGGTTCAAGTGGAGCTCGGCCGTCTTGTGCGTGGCCCGCGTCGCGACGACCGTCTGCTCGGCGGCGCGCGTGCGATCCTTGGCCATCTTCACGCGGGACGAGGCCGCGGCGAGCGCGCTGTCGCGGGAGGACGCGAGCGACTCGATGCGGCCCGCGACGGCGCCGGTACGCGCGCGGGCCGCATCGATGCGCGCGTCGACCGCGGCCTTCTCGCGTTCGAGGCGCGGGACGATCTCGGGATCGTTGTCGGAGATGTCGGCGATCGGCGCGCCCTCCTCGACGTGGTCGCCTTCGTTCACGTACCAGCGGACGACGCGGCCCTCGACGGGCGCCTCGATCGTCTGCTGGCGGTCGAGCGGGGCGAAGGCGATCACCCGCCCGTGCGCGGGCGAGTTCTGCTGCCAGGGCACCACCACGAGGGCGACGGCGACGAGCACGAGCAGCGCGATCAGCATCCGCGCGATCGTGCGCGTCAGCCGCGGCGCCCGGACGAGGCGCAGCACGTCGCTCTCGCCTTCGAGGGCCATCGTCGGGTAGGGCTTCGGGCGTTCGGGCATGGGGATCTCGTTCTCTCGCATACGCCCGTTCAAGGGAGGTCTCCCGCGCGCAGGGGGCGCAGCCTGCCCGCGTCGAGCACGAAGATCTCGTCGCAGCTCCGGAGGAGGTCGCGGTCGTGCGTGACGACGAGCGCCGTCCATGGCGCCTTGGGGTCGAGCAGCGCGGCCTGGATCGCCTTGCGCGACGCGGGATCGAGCTCCGCGAGCGCCGTGTCGAGCACGACGAGGCGGGGCCTGCCGGCGATGGCGCGGGCCACGCAGAGGCGCATGGCCTGCCCGCGCGAGAGGGGGGACCCGCCCGTCGGCAGGTGCGTCTCGATCCCCTCGGGCAGGGCCGCGACGTACGCCCAGAGCCCCACCGCTTCGAGCGCCGCGCGGACGTCCCGGGTCTTCACCTCGGGCCGGCCCACGCGCACGTTCTCCGCGATCGTGCCGTCGAAGATCTCGACGTCGCGGAGGGGCGCGATGTCCTCCCGCAGCGAATCGAGATCGATGTCGCGCATATCCATGCCGTCGACGTCGATGCGCCCGCGCGTGGGCGCGCGCAGCCCGTACAAGATCTGGACGAGCGTGCTTTTCCCGGAGCCGCTCGGGCCGACGACGGCCACCCGCGCGCCGGGCGCAAGGCTGAGCGAGACGTCCTCGAGGACCGGCTCCTTGCCCGGATAGCCGAACGTGACGTCGACGAGCCGCACGCGCGCGCCCTTCTCGCTCGGCGGGACCTGCGCGCCGCCGGGCACTTCGAGGGGCAAATCGACGAGCTGACCGAGTTTGTCCACGCCCGCGAGCAGGTCGTAAAAGCTCTCCAGCGTCTTGCCGAACTTCGCGATGCCGGCCACGACCGTGGTCACGATGAGCTCCGCCGCGACGAGCTGGCCGAGCGTGAGTTTACCGACCATGACGAGCCAGCCGCCGACCCCGAGCAGCGCGGCGCTGGCGGTCGCCTGCACCACGAGGGACCCCACGATCTGGCGAAACAGCACCTTCCAGTGCTTCTGGCGCGCGCCGAGCCACGTGTGGAGCAGGTCCTCGGCGCGGGCGCGCGCGAAGCCCGCGGCGCCCCCCGAGCGGAACGCGGCCGGGTGGCGCGCCATCTCCTCCAGCCACGCCGCGACCGCGTACTTCGCCTTCGACTCCTTCACGGCGGTGTGCACCGCGCCGCGCCCGAGCCCGAGCAACACGAACGACACGGCGATGACGAGCGCGACGTCGAACGCGAGCAGGAGCGGGTGGTAAAACGCGAGCACGAGCATGCCCACGGCCGTCTGCAAGAGGATGGAGACGCCGTCGACGAGGAGCGTCGCGGCGCCCTTCTGCACCGTGAGCACGTCGAAGAAGCGATTCACGAGCTCCGGCCCGTACGCCTCCCCGAGCGCGTCCGATCGGACGCGCGGCAACCGGTGCGCGAGGTCCACCGCGACCCGCACGAAGATGCGCTGCTGGATACGCTCGACGACCCACGCCCAGAGCGCGCGCAGGATGCCGGCGAACGCGAGCCCCACGAAGACCAGCAAGGTCAGGACGACGAGGGGCTGGAGCATCCCGCCGAACGCGACCGTGTTCACCAGCGCCTGCACGCCGATGGGCGCGGCGAGCGACACGATGCCGACGCCGATCGCGTACACGAGCGCGACGCCGATGTCGTCGCGTTCGAGGCGGAGCAAGGAGACGAGCCTCTTCCACGGCGAGGGCGCGCCGGGGCCGTGACCCCCGCCGCCGCCTCCGAGCGCCCGCAAGGGTTCGAGGGGATCGGCGATGGCCCACGTCACGGCCTCGGCCTGGCTCGCCGCGCCCACGAGCGCCGCGAGCCTCTCGGGCCCGGCCCACGTGGGCTTGGCCGCGCCGCCCGCGGGCACCACGAACACCGCGCCGGGGCGCTGCGCGACGATGCCCACGGCGTACACGGGTCCGTTCGCGCCGGCCGCCAGCGACACCGCCGGCGCGAGCGCGCGCGCGCCGGCCACGGCGTCCACGCTCGATCGGCGGAGGGTGCGGATGCGCAGGCCGACCGTGGCGCCCGCGCGCGAGAGCTCGTCGAACCAGGCCTCCGGTCCCACGAACGCCTTCTCCTGCCGGGCCTCGTCGAGCGCGCGGCGCGCCGTGGAGCGGTCGACCTCGACGCTCGAGTTCTTGCCGAGGAACTCGAGCGCCTGGAGCAGGGGCTCCGTAAGGTCGGCATCGCAGGCGGCCTTCACCGCGGCCGAGCGCTCGTCCGAGGACGGAGGCGGGGGCGCTTCCAGTGTCTCCGACGGCGGGGGAAACGAGGGACGGGGAGGGGGCGGGACGATGTCCGGGTGGGTCACGGGTGCCCCGCCCTTTTCACCTCCCGTGCCAGCCGCGGACGAGCCTCCCGCCGCCCATTCTGCGGGGCTTCGCCCCTGACGCGGTGCGACGCCCGATCCCAGGTGCGACCTTGTGTCGCACGGGGAAGGTCACTCTTCCTCGCCGAGCCAACGCTGGATCGTGCGGCGGTTGATCCCGAGCGCGGCCGCGGCGCGGACCTTGTTGCCGCCGAAGCGCTCGAGCACGTGCCTCACATAGGCGCGGTCCACCTCGTCGAGGGTCATCATACGTTCGGCGGCGCTCGCGAAGAGGTCGGGCGTGCTCGGCTTCTGGACCGTGGGCGGCAGATCATCGGGGCTGATCCACTCGTCCTGGGCGAGGGCCACCGCGCGTTCGACCGCGTTCTCCAGCTCGCGCACGTTGCCCGGCCAGTCGTAGGCCATGAGCACACGCGCCGCCGCGCCCGAAAACCCCTGGAGCGAGCGCTCCGCGCGCGCCTTCGCGCGCCCGAGGAAGTGCTCGGCGAGCGGCAGGATGTCCTCGGGCCGGTCACGCAGGGGCGGGATCGCGATCTCGATGACGGCGAGCCGATAGAAGAGATCCTCGCGGAACCGGCCCTCCTTTACGGCCTTGCGCAGGTCGTGGTTCGTCGCGGCCACCACGCGCACGTCGACGGGCGCGCTGCGCGTCGCGCCGAGCGGCCGGACCTCGCGCTCTTCGAGCACCCGCAGGATCTTCGCCTGGAGCACGAGCGGAAGATCGCCGATCTCGTCGAGGAAGAGCGTGCCCCCGTCCGCCTCGACGAAGATGCCCTTCTTGTCCTGCCGCGCGTCCGTGAAGGCGCCCTTTTTGTACCCGAAGAGCTCGCTCTCCAGGAGCGTCTCAGGGATCGCCGCCGCGTTCACGGCGACGAAGGGGGCCTCCTTGCGCCGGCTCGCCTCGTGGAGCGCGCGCGCGACGAGCTCCTTGCCGCTGCCGCTCGGCCCCGTGACGAGCACCGTCGCCGGGGAATCGGCGACGCGCCGCACGACGCTCGTGATGTCCGCGAGCGCGCGGCTCTTGCCGATGATGCCGCGCAGCGCGCTCTCGGTCGCGAGCGCCCCGCGCAGCGCCTCGACCTCGCCCCGGAGCCGCCGGGCCTCCATGGCCCGATCGAGCGCGACGCCGAGGACCGCCGGCTCGACGGGCTTCGTGAGGAAATCGTACGCCCCTTGGCGCACGGCGCGGACCGCGATCTCGATGCTGCCGAAGGCGGTGATCGCGAGGATCACGATGCGCGGGTCGGCCTTGCGGGTCCACTCGATGAGGTCGATGCCGCTGCCGTCCGGGAGGCGCATGTCGGTCAGGAGGATTTCGATGTCGTCGCCCGCCTCGATCCGCGCGCGGCCCTCGGCGATCGTGGCGGCCCGGGAGGCGCGTAGGCCGCGCTTTTCGGCGATGCCGACGAAGAGCTCGGCGAGGGGGGCGTCGTCTTCCACCACGAGTAGGTTCATCGGGGGGCGCTTCGTGGTTTCCATCCGGTCCTCGTGGCGTTCGAGTGTGGCACGGCGCGGCCGGTTCACCCTTCGAGAACGGTTCTGGCACACCTGACCCGGCGTACCTCGCGGGATCCGCGTCCGGCTGGCGATGGAGCGGCATCGTTGGCGCGGGTTGGTGCCACTTCAGATCGCGTGGCCGCCCTTTCCGCTCGGGATTACGCGTCGAGGGACTCGACCTCGAAGGCGCTCAGGCGCGACGGGGAGGGCAAGAAGCAGGGCATTGAGGGGCGCCGTGGCGTGGAGCGATGCCGAGCGGATCACCATGCACCGGCTGCTCGGGTATTCTCCGCGGCAGATCGCGGGCGATGACGTGCTGGATGGCGCCTTGACGGCGGTGCAATCGGCGGCCGACGGCGGCGTGATGCCGTCGCCGGCGCCCGGGGACGAGCTGTGCAGGCTCATGGGCGAGGTCGTGGAGATCGAGGGGAAGATCAAGGAGAAGTGGGATCCGATCCTCGCGGCCGCAGTGGGGAATCTGCGCGTGGATGCGGTGCGGGGGATGATGGCGCTTTACATGGATGGGCGGCACCTCGTCGTGGGGCAGATCGCGGCGCTGATACGGGTAGGCCTCTTTCGAGATCCTTTCTCTACCGGGATTACGGTCCAGTCGCCGTAAGCTTGTTCCTCCTCCAACGAACGCGGACCGGTCGTGCGCATCGTGGCTTCTACCGCCTGATCGAGCGAACCGCCTAGGCGCAAGCCAGCCCGGTGGGTGGATGACACTCGCGTTCGTCGCTCACATGTTGCTCATTGAAATGTGCACACGAGTGAACAGGATTGTACCTATAACGGAGGGTCATGAAGCGAAGAATAGGCGTTGTTACTCATGTCCTGAGTCTGGTTGTTGCGGCGATGCTTCTTGGTGCGCCGACATATGCTGAAGCGACAACGATTCAGAGCGGCACAATCCCCAATAATTACACCGTAAATGCGGGCGCATGGGCTTTGTATACTGAAAACGGATTGCGCACGTTTGTGCAGCACATCAATTTCTCCGCGGTGTTCGCAACGGCCCCGACAGTCATTGTTTCCATCAGTGGCCTGGATTCCGCTACCACGCCGACAAGTGTTCGTCTGGGTGTCGAAGCGTTAAACGTAACGCCCAGCGGCTTCGACCTCCGCTACGGGACCTGGGCGGACTCCGTGGTATACGGCGCGACGGTGAGCTGGGTGGCTTATAGTCCGTGACGGCCGCTTCCACGTCCACTTCACGCCGACAGGCGTCTCCTGGCTGAACCTCGTCGAGCACTTCTTCGCCGGGCTGACCGAGGAGATGGATTTGAGTGAGGCGTTCATCGACGGACGTTCGTGAGCGCCAAAAAGTCACGCTCGTCGAGCGAACGCGCGATAACTGCTTCCTCGCCCAGCTCCCCAAGCGCCTCATCGGCAACAAGGCCTACGACAGCGACGCGCTCGACACGTGGCCGCGGAGGAGCGGGGGATCGAGCTGATTGCGCCCAATCGATCGAATCGCAAACGCCCTACCCAAGACCTCCGCCCGCTCCGCCGATACAAGCTCCGCTGGAAGGTAGAGCGCCTCTTCGCCTGGCTCTAGAGCTTCTGCCGCATTTGGGTACGATACGAACGCCACAACTTCCGCGGCTTCGTCCACCTCGGATGCATCGTCCTGTTCATCAGGAGGCTCCTGGACGGTTTATAAGATGAGTTCTAGGCCCTCTCTTCGAGTGTTACGACGGTATTCTTCGCATTCGATCGCGGCCCTCCCTGCACGACGATGCTCGTCATGAACAACTCTGGATGGTAGTCCGCCAAGAAATGCTCGATCATCTTTCCGAGCGGAGTCTGCCTCCCGACGTCCACGGACAGGCTACCCGACACCAGCGACGAGAGGGTTTCGACGCCTGGGATATTGGTAATCCAAGCGGTGCCTTGATTGATGATGCCGGCCCCCTCGATCGTTCTGAGCGGCAAGGTCCCCTGGTTGTGGTAGGCTTCAATCTTCCTGAAAGCAAACTCGAGGATGTCGCTCGCATGATATTTGACCTTCTTTGGTCTCTCGATTTCTCCGATGGAGAACGTCGCGGTCGATATATCGTAGCTCACCGTCAGGATGTTCTTGAATGTGCAAACGATCCGCGTCCTCGTCCGCTGAACGACGCTCAACCCTTGCTTCGGCGTGTAGTCCTTGGCCACCTCGTCGATCATGTCGTCATTCCGCTTGCCCCGGCGTGGCAATTCGGAGCTGCCAAACAAGTGCTCTCGCAAGTAGAATGTGCTCCAGGCCATAGCGCCGAGGGTCGCAACGGTCGCCAGCAACGGTTGTGCTGCGCCTTCACCCGCCGAAGGCGGCGCTCCGGCAGCCCCGGCGAGCCGCCCAGCGGCCACTGGATGAGGCGGCGGCACCTTCCCCGCTCCCGCGGCATGCGGCACCGTCGCCGCGTGGGGCACCTTGGGCTGCGCCACCGTCGCTGCGTGCGGCGGTGGCGCCTTTCCCGAACAACGCCGCGGCAAGTTTGGCTGCGTCACGCTGCTCGAGCTCGGTGGCTGGCTCCCGAACGGCCTCCTCGGCTGCGCCACCGTGGCCGGGTGCGGGGCGTTCGACCGCGCCACCGTGGCCGGGTGCGGTCGCAGGCCTCTCCCTGCGACCGTCGCTGCCGGCGGCACCCGCGGCTGCGCCGCCAGCAGCCTCGGCTCTCTCGCTAGATCGTCGAGCTTCTTCGGGGGAATCGGCGGCATGGTCCTACCAGGAGCTTCCCCATGTTCCTTCGCAGATATACGCTTGGTCAAATTCCCGACGTGAGTTGCTACCTTGCTGCGCGTTCTCGGCTTGCTGCGTGAGACGGAGAGGTCCTGATGTTCACGCTCCCGCCCGCGCTGCGCATCTATGTGCTGAGGCTGACTCCGCCATGCCTCCTGCGACCGATCGCATCAACGCCGAGACGATGCCACGGCGGCCGCCCCTGGCGGACCGCACGGGAGACCATGCCAAACGCGATCTTGTCTGCCAATCCAGAGGCCACAACCCATCACGGCGGCCATAGCCCAGACCAGAGCATCTTCACCGGCGTGGGCGACGCAGAACGGGTTGTTCGCGCGAGCTTCGCGGAGCATGCTTACCTACGTCATCATCCGCGGCTATCTCCGGTCGACCGCATGATCTTCCGGCGGATCGTGCGCGACCCCATTTCGGATGGGATTTTCGAATTGACGCGCCCGAGACGCCCCGGAATGAGAGCGCCACGAGGGGATGCCGCTGGAAGTGACGCATCGCTCGCTCGTGACGCCAGACTTCCAGACCTTGTGGGCCGATTCGTCGGTGTCCCGTTTCTCGAAGAAACACCGGAGCATCGACAGGTAGCGCATCGGCTGCTGGCGAACGAACCAGAAGGGCGTGGTACTACGCGTGACCTCGCAGAGCCACCAAGACAGATCCTCTGCCTTCCGTTTCGCCCCCCAAGCTTGAAAGACAGCCGGCGTGATTCGCACCAGGCTATGCCGCGGCACGCTTGCGCGCGAAGACTTCGACGACGACATTGGACGCGATACGGTGTAGTTCCTCGGCCGCGCGGGTTGTTTCCTCGGGAGTCGCGGCGAAGCCCCGGAAGACGTCTCGCCCCTCGGCGTCGATGAGCCCCTCTCGGACGTAAATGCACCCATCGCTCCCGAGCGCGAGCGGATGCACGATCGCCCAGAGGAGCAAGCCCCCGACCCCAAACGTATGGGCCTCGTCGGCACGCAGCGCATAGCCCACGAACACCGAACGGCCCGGCGGCGGAGCGTTCTCGAACGCGAAATAGAGAATGCCATCGCTGGCGAGCGCAAACGCCGTGGCCAACTCCGCAGGTTCGTCGGCCTTATGGGTGCTGCTCGTGGTTTTCGTGCTCATGTTGCTCTCTCCTCGCCCCCTTCTGCGGGTCGCTTGTGTCGAAAGGGAGCGAGATGCTCGCCCCTTCAGGAGACAAACAATGGGCGAGCGGGCACGAGGTAACTCGGGCGCTGTCGTTTTGTGGGAGAGTGTCGTACCCGAGAGGCGGGTATCAGTTGATGAGGTAAAACGGGTAGAGGCAGCAGAAGGTGACGGCTCTCGTCATGTCCTTCTTGGCCTCGCCCTTCGGCGCTCCGCCTGTCGCGGCGCACGTGCCGGACACGTATTCGAGGTCGGTGATCGCCTTGCCGGCGAGTGCGTGCCCCGGGGGAACCGTGTCCAGACACCGATCATGGGGAGACAACATGCCGAACTGCTCCGATTGAGAGGAGCAGACCGGACCCTCATAGAGGTGTACCGATGCCGTGCATGCGCTCCCCTCGGACGGCCCGCATTCGCACGCCTCGCAGGCGCGCTCGTCGATGACGGCATCCTCGGGGTACATCTCGTACCGGGCCCAGTTGTAGTTGTCCGGGCAGGGCACGTCGGTGCCTTCACGAACGACACACTGGAGAAAGCCGGGCCCGGGATCACTCACGCAGTACCGCGTGCCCGCATCCTTCGGGGCGCAGGCGTCATCATCCGTGTTGTTCATGCACGCGACGCCCGCGAGTTTCCACTCCCTCGTCTTGGTGAAAGCAGGCGTCTCGCTCTTGGGGCTGCACCCCTCCTCGTTGGTCGGTCCGGGGAGCGGTGAAACCCACACAGACTGGGCACACGGCTCCGCGCCGCACTGGGCACCGGCCGGAAGGGCGTTTTCGCTCGTGCAGGAGCCATCCCAACCGGCCGGAGCATCAAAAGGGAGGCTGGCAGCCCCGCTTTCCCCGCACGCCCCCGCGCGGATCTCGAACTTCTCCGGCAGGGCTTTGCACGCGCCGGTCGAGGGGCCGCATTCACAAGGCTCGCACGCGGCGGCAGGGGCGTCGAGCTCCGCGAAGAGGCGCCATTTCTCAGCCGAGGCACCTTCTGGACACTCCGGAGGTTCTGCCATCGCGTTTGGCGGGTACACGAGGAGCGAGACCGCGACCTCCGACCAGTAGCCGGCGTTTCCGCTGGGCACCGGGACGCACCGACCAGGACACGCCGATTGACCCGCGTCGGGTTCGGTGGGACCGGCTTCTGCGTCGGTCCCGGCGTCGGTCCCAGCGTCAAGACACTCGTGGGATGGCAAAAAGGCGTTCGGATCGCATTCCGCCCGGTTGAACTCATACGGAGCGGTGCATGCGCCAAGAACGACCGTCAGCACAACAAAAACGCCATATCGCACGGCTAGAACTCCAACCGACCGGCGATGTTTGCGCCGATCATTATCGGTGGTTGTTTCAAAATTATAGTTTCGCCGACAACAATTCCGAGTCCTCGCGTGAGCGCGAGCAGGTCGGCGGAAGCATCAAGAGCGAAGCTACCAGCTACTGGGATGATGCCTCCGAGCCGCAGCCCACCACCCGGTCGAAAGTTGACGTAGGATGCCGGCTTGTAGGTCTGACTCGGGACGTCAATGTTGATTACGCCCAAATGCCCGAGGGCGCAGCCGAAGATCCACTTGTAGTGCCCGCACACACTCGCGATGCCGCCCGCTGTCATCGCACTGATGGGGCGGTCCGCCACGCCCGTGGTCAGCCATGCCGCACGTGCCTCCAACCCGAGCGATACATAATCGTTGGGCTTCACGCCTCCTGCGAGCGTTGCCCCCACGGCAGGCATCCAGGAAGCCACGCCAAACACCACCACCGGCCCCGCCCCCACGAAGCCGCGCAACCCCTTTTTCTCGCCTGCGTTTGCAGGTTCCTTGGGCTGATCGTCGTACGCGAACGGGTCTTCCTGCTTCGTGAACGCCGGACCTGACACGACGGTCGGCAACGTCGCGGTCGAGTCCTTCTCCGGCACGAACACCGCCGGCTCCTCCGCGCGCGCCGTCAGGGGAACGGAAACCTTCATGTCCTTCCCCTTCACGGCCGTGAACTTCACGACCGCCTCCTCGAATCCGTCGAGCGTCGCCCGGATCTCGTGCTCTCCTCCCGCCACGAACGTCCAGAAGGCCGAACGCCCCGCATCGTTCCGATCAATGCCGTCCACCGTCACACGCGCGCCCGCGTGAGAGACGAATATCTCGACCCACGAGCCATGAGCGCGCGCCACCTCGTGCGCCTCGAAGAAGCGCCTGCGCTCTGCACGCTCCGCGGGCGTCGTCGCCGGGGCCTGATGGAGCGCGTAGAGCAGAAGCTCGGCGGCATCCTCGGGCCTGCCGCCCTCGACCAGCACGAGCCCGAGACGCCCCGAGACGAGCGGATCGGACCGCACGTTGAGCGCCTGGCGGTACGCCTTGGCAGCTTCCCGCAGCCGCCCCGCGGCGCGCTCGCGGTCCGCGAGCTGCGCGAACGCCTGGAACCGTAGCTCCACGTCCGCCTCGGGGCTCTCGTCGGTGGCGCTGGGGAGACGGCTCTGCGCCCGCGCCGCGGGCGACGCGAGAAGCAAGATCGAACAGCACACGATCGCGCGCATGGGGCTCGATCTTTAGCACACCCGGAGGCTCGGATCCTAGTGCGACGTATCCGCGGACGAACCCTTCGGGTCCGCAGACAAACCGCTCGTGGGGCGGCCTTGCTTGTCGCTGTCGACGAGGGGACGCCGCGGCGTGTGCGTCTGCTTCTTCGGCGTGGGTGGTTCCATGACCGGCACGGGTGAACCAGCGTGCTCGAACGACGGCGCTGGCTCCGCGGCGTCCGTCGCCGCGTGCGCGACGTCCGTGGCGGAGGCTGCCACGACGCGCGCCGCGCCCGCGGCCACGGCGTGAAGCTCGCCGTCAGGCCCGCGCGGCGGGAGCGCGAGCGACGCGAACACCATGGCCATGAGCATCGCCCACAGGTGGCCGAGTCGCTGAAACCAGTCGAAGAGCAGCACGAGCAGGGGAGGCGGGACGGAGAAGAGATCGTCGCCGAAACGCTCCCGCAACGTCTCGCGCGCGCGAGAGAGCGCCATCTTCGCCGCGTCCTCGGAGATTCCCAGCTTCGCCCCGGCCTCGTCGTGCGAATGCCCTTGGACGCACACCATCCACAAGACTGCGGCTTGGGAGGGGGGCAGGTCTTCGATAGCATCCATCACCTTGTGAAGGGCCTGCTTCAACTGCGCCGCGCGCTCGGGCGAGGGCTCCGACGTCGCGAACTTGGCCACGCGCCCAGCATCGGATTCGAACACCTGCTGGTGCCGGCGCGTGATCCGGCGCGCTGTCCCCATTACGTTCCGCGTGATCGTCACGACCCACGGCTTCATGCCGTCCGGGTGCGGGGCGTAGTTGGGGAGGTCGCCGAGCGCGTTGGTGATCACCTGCTGTTCCTTGTCGTCCGCGGAGTCGCGCGTGCGCGCCTTGTCGCTCCGGACGATGCGCCGGACATCGAGCCGCAAGCCGAGGAGCTCGGCGCGTCGGCGGCGTAAATCGGGTTTGGACGATCCCATGCCTACAAACAACGCGCGGGGAAGCGTGAGGTAACAGAAAATCGACGCGGCCCCGTCGGCGCTAGGCGAGCTGGCGTTTTACCGTACAAACGTATCAGCGTTCGGCCCGTCAAGTTGGCCGTCGCCCCGTCGCAATCCAGCCAAGATCCGCGGGGTTGGCGAGCTGCCGAAGGGCGAGCGCCGGAAGCTTCGGAAGGAACTCGAAGGGCGCACGCACGAGCCCCTGACGTCACCAACACCCGTGGGGTCGGAGGAAGGGACGGTTTTTTACCGAGAAGGCGGGGCTTCGATCGGTCGCGCCAGCGCAATCGCGAAGGCCACGTCCGAAGGGCTCGGCGTCATCGCCGCGCGACGCTCGATCGCTCGCGCGAGCTCGTGGAGCGGAACCCCGTCGTCCAAGGCCGTCCTCGCGATTCGGGCCGCTTCTTCATCGGGAATGTCGAGCCGCCGCGAGCATAGGAGGAGAAGGTCGCCCGCGCCGAGTTCGACGGCGAATCGGTCGATACCGACCCCCGATGAGGCGAGTGCCCCGAGGCCGTTGACCATGATGTTGAGCGGGATCTGCGCAGGGTCGATGTCGCGGAATTGCGGCGTGCGATTTCCGACGAGGTGCATGTAGTGCTCGACCACGAGATTCTCGAAATGGTCGGCGCCTGCCCGGAAGAGGAGCGCTCGCCCGATCCCCACGTGCGCTCCAAGCACGCGAGCGCCGTCCAGTCGCGTGGCGGTGCACCCGGCCAGGAGGCTGGCCGGGGAATGCTTCGGGGGACCGGCAAGCTCCCTGTCGATATCGGCAAACAGGGAGGCGAGCTCACGCGCCGCTCGATCCCCCGCGTCCGCCGCGTGCTTCTCGTATTCGATGTCGGCAGCTCGTGCCACCCCGCCCGTCCAGCGCGCGAGGTCCGGAGCGCCATCCGCGGCCCCCACGAACCTGGCCTCCGCGGCAGAGGTCGAGCCTCGCGCCAGAAGCCCGCGCACGGTCAATCGCGCGCCGAGCCACCCCGTGCCGTGTCCGCCCGGCCCGTCCGAGACAACGAGCAATCCCTCTCGGGCTCCGGCGGCGACATCAACTGTCTCGCTGCCGCGCGAAGCGCACAGACCCAGGGTCCACTCGATCGTGAGGGCGGTGGGGTCGTGTTCGGCCATTGGTGCCATCAGAGCCCAGCAGGACCTGCTCGGTCAAGTGCATGGCCCGTTTGTCCAAGAAAGGGCGCCGAGCAGAAGGAGCGACCGAGTGAGCAGGACGGCCTCAGAGTCCGACCCGGCTGACGCGCGGGCGCAAGGAGGAAGGGCTTTCGCCCGTCCAGCGGCGGAAGGCGCGCGAAAACGCCGAGGGCTCGGAGAAGCCGGTCGCAAATGCCACCTCGCGCACGGACAGGCCCGCTTCGAGGAGCGCGCGTGCCTGAGATTGCTGCACGGCAGCGACGATCGCTTCGTAACTGGTGCTCTCCGCCCGGAGTCGGCGTCGGGCGGTGCGCTCGCTCATGCCGAGACCCGCGGCCACCTTCTCGAGCGTCGGGATTCCGCCGGGCAGGAGGTGCAGGATAGCGCTGGCAACGTCGCGCGCGATGCCAGCGGGGACCGCGAGCCTCGCGAGCGCCGCTTGCGTCTCGCGCGCGAAGTACTGCGTGAGCACGGGATCCGCTCCCCTCGGGCGCTGGTCGAGCAGCCTCTCCGGCAGCCGGAGCGACCATGTGCTGGCGTCCCATCGAATGGGAGCCCGGAAATGCTCTTCGTGCGCGGACGTCCGCGATGGCTTCGAGCTTCGCAGGCAGACGTCCGAGATCGCGGCGTCGGCACCGACGACTTCGCGCAGGATCGTGACGAACGACGCCAGCGCCTGCTCGTTCGCGACGCGCTGCCCGAGCGTCCGTTCGCCATCACGCTCCCACAGCACCGTCGCGCCCCCGAACGATGGGGCGGTGCTCCAGCGGCCGGAATCGTTGATGAGCTCGTGATAGCGCACCGCACACTCGATCGCGTGGCGCGCCGTGGGGCTCGTGTAACAGGCAAGGCCGAGGAGGCCGAAACGGCTCACGCTGGCGAGCTTCCCCACGGCGATGGGCAGCCCCGGGTCACGCGTGGTGCGCATGGCGAGTTCCCATGTGGCGAAGATCCTGTCGAGGGGAACACGAAGGTCGGTTCGTGAGAGGTCGTGCGCCTCGACGCCGAGCGTCTCGAGCAGAGAACCGCGCGCCACACCACGCGCGGCCGCGGCCTCGACGATCGCGAGGGCGAGCGGCAAGGTCATCGATCCGCGGGGCGAGTCCACACGGCGAGCGTACCGGAGTCAGGTCGGAAGTTGAAGCGCCTGCGCCGGTGGCCTGCTCCCACCATCGTCGTGTAGCTCTGGCGGCCATGCAGTTGACCTTCGCGGCCAGCGACGCGCTTGCGGAGCGGAACCGGCGTAGCTCCGTCGCGCGAAGCCCATGCAGCGGGCGGCGGTTCGCGCCGGCCGGGCCAGATCGGGCAGGAGACTTTCACGATGAGCAACAAGGTTCGCGGATGGGTCCTCGGCGCATCGTTGGGCGGGATTCTCGCGGCTTGGAAGGTCGTGTACGAGACGGTTTCGCACCTGCTGATGCCGCTCGACCTCGACCTCTGGTTTCGGCTGATGAGTAGCTTCTCCGCCACGGTGGCCGCGGTCGCGACGCTTTCGCTCGGTTTCGGAGGAAAACCCATTGCCCCCAAGAAAGGGGCGGCGATCGCAGCAGCGGTGGTGTTCCTCGTCGGCGCGTTCGTCTTCGGCAAGCTCGCCTTTTACTGGGTCTCCTTCGTCCTCGGCATCCACGTCGGAACGCGCGCCGCGGACCTCGTCGAGCATCGATCGGGCATGGGAGAGCGCCTCGTCATCGCCCTCGGGCTCACGGTCGGAACCCTGCTCGCAGCGTTCGCCCTTGGGCTCGTTGCCGATCTCGCCCTGCCGCGCTCGCTCAATCTCGACGCGATGCCCGGCTCGATGGTCTTGGCGGTCGTGGCTATGGTGCCGATGAACATGACGCTCCGGGCCCTCCTGCAGCGCAAGGCGGCCGAGGCCGTGGCTGGTACGCCTTCCGCCTGAGTCGCGTGGCTCTGGCGGCCATGCGGTTGACCTTCGCGGCCAGCGAAGCGCCTGCGGAGCGGAACCGGCGTAGCACCGTCGCGCGAAACCCATGCAGCAGGCGGCGGTTCCGCGCCGGCCGGGCCGGCTCGGGCAGGATGCTTTCACGATGAGCAACAAGGGTCGCGGGTCCTACCAGCCGAGAGCATGTCCGAGGGCGAAGCACGGGTGGAGAGCGAGAAAGACCTGGAACTGGAGGCCGAGCTGGCCAGCGGGATGTTCGAGACCAGCCGGGGCTCCGAGGAGCTGGTGGTGCTGCCGGTGTATGGGGAGCCTCCCCAGTATTACTGCAGTCTGCGGCGGCCCAAGGGGCCTGTCCTTTGTGCGGTCCAGCCGGACCGTGGTGGGTACACGGTGGGCGATGACGGTGGGGGGGATCCGGTCTGGATCGTCGCCGGCGCGGCACTCCCCACGAAGCTCGCGGTGGCGGTGGTGCGCGCCTTCCAGCGAGGCGAGCCACCGGTTCTGCCTTTCGTCCCGGGGCTTGTGTACCACGAGGGCGGCGGGACCTTCATCGACTGGTCCGGGCCAGACCCTCAGCGGCGCGCCTCCCATGAGCTGGCCGTGGAACTCGACGGCGATCCGGAGCCGTCTCTCGCGTCCAGCGGCGTGTGGCAGGCGCTCACGCATGTGACCGTGAGGACGCCGGAGTGGCTCGCCTTCATCGCCTCCCACCCCCTGCCCGGGCTCCGACGCCTGTGCATCTGGTTCCTCGACCTGATAGGGCAGCAAGCCGTCCTCCAGGCCGCTCTCGATGCGCACCCGCACATGACCGCCCTGAGGCTCGATGCGAACCAGGTCGCGAACCTGCCACCACTCTCCGCCCCGCAGCTCCGGCGGCTCATCCTCGAGTATGACTTCGACGACGACGACGAGGGGGAGGCCATCCAGCAGGTCGCCACCTCGAGCGTGTCTCGCTGGCGACTCGAAGAGAACGTCGAGATCCTGACGGGCTTCGTCGGTATGTTCGATCTGAACGATCCGGACTTCTCCTCCGACGTGCCGCTCTGACGCCCTCCGGCAACCGCCATTCCTCCTCGTCGAGCTGTCGCCCACGTAACTCCGTCGCGCACCGACGCATATCCTCGGGGTACGCATTCCTGATCCGGGGGAGGATCATGGGCCTGCTGGCTGGTTGCTCCCCAAGCCTGCTCAGCCCTTGGTTCGCCCCGCCCGCAGCGCCTCTTCGTAGCCGCCTTGCACGTAGAGCGGCAGCTCGCCCTTTTGGAGCGTCTCTGCCTGATAGGCGAGCATGCGTCGCTGGCCTTCCTCCGCGACATCGAGGCCGAGGAACTCCTTGGCTTCGAGCTTGATGCCGTCGGGGAGGGGGAGGGAGCCGCCGAAGTACACCGAACGCTTGATCGCGCCGATGCTCGGCTTGTGGCGCTTGGCGAGCTCGTCGGCGAGCGCGGTTGCCTTGGCGACCACGCTGTCCTTGGGCACCACCGCGTCGACCGCGCCGATCTCGAGCGCCTGCGCCGGCGTGAAGGGTTTGCCGTCGAGAATGGCAACCAGCGAACGGTGCACGCCCACCAGACGGGTCAATCGCTGGCTGCCGCCGCCACCCGGCATGATCCCGAGCAGGACTTCGGGTTGACCGATGAACGCATCACGGTCGGACATGACACGCAGATCGCACGCCCAGGCGAGCTCGGCGCCCAGGCCGAGCGCGGCGCCTTCCAGCGCGGCCACGAACACCGCCGCGGCACCGTTCATGCGAAGAAACAATCCATGCAGTCGGTCGAGTCCGACGTACTCTGGCGGTGGCGGCGGAGCGTCGGCGGCGGCGTTCGATCGCAACCTTGCCACGTACTGCGCCCCCCCTTCCTGAAGCCACTTCACGTCCGCGTGGCTGATGAAACGCGTGGGGTGCGTGCTGGTGAGGACCACGGCGCGCACGTCGGGATCGGTGTCCGCGCGCTCCACCAGGGCCTCCAGCTGCCGCGCCAGATCGGCACCGAACACCTGGAGCGGCCCCGCGTCGATGCGGGCCACCAAGGTGGCACCGTGGGCTTCTACGTCGACCTTCACTTCGGGCTCTCGTTCTCGTGTCATGTGGGTCCTCTTGCGCGCCCGGCAGGGTTGCCCGACGCAGCACCACCATCGCAATCGCGGGCGCTCTGCGCCAGTGGCGCGATTGACAACGTTCGGTCCAGAATAGCCACATGTTTGTCCACCTCCTCCTCGACGGCTTCTCCGATGGATCGCTCGGCGTCGCGCTCGACATCCTCGGTACCGCTGCACACTTCAGTCGGTCAGGTCGCGTGTCGGTGCGGATCGGCAAGCGGGATCTCGTGCAGCGGGTGGTGTCGATCGACGGCGCGCCGGTTCGTTCTTCGGTGGGGCGTACGGTCGCCGTGGACGGCGCCCTCAACCTTCGCGCGTTACGCCCGCAGGACGTGGTCCTGGTCCCGGGCATGTTCTCGGCGAGCGGACGTACCCTGGACGAGTTGCTCGGTCGCGAGGAGCTCCGACGCGCCGCCGTGCTGCTGGCAAAGGCCAGCGCAAAGGGGGTGGTGGTGGCAGCTTCGTGCTCGGCCGTGTTCGTGCTTGCGGCGTCGGGACTGCTCGACGGGAGGTCCGCGACCACGTCATGGTGGCTCGCCTCCGAGCTCGCGCGGCGCTTCCCCGAGGTCTCGGTTTCGGCCGATCGCATGGTGGTCGACGAAGGGGAAGTGATCACGGCCGGCGCCGCGCTCGCGCACGCCGATCTCACCCTCGCAATCGTCGCGCGGACGGTCGGGCCGTCATTGCCGCATCTGGTCAGCCGCTACCTGGTATTGGACGAGCGGCCCACCCAAGCTCGCTACATGCTCCTCGACCATCTGCGCGCGAACGATCCTGCGGTTCTTGCGCTCGAGGCGTTCGTCGTGCGGAACCTGAGTCGTCAGATCTCGCTCGAGGAGCTGGCCAGGGCGGCGGGCGTCTCCTCGCGGACGCTCGCGCGGCGCGTCCGGGCGAGTGTGGGCTCGAGCCCGCAGGCCTTCGTGCAGCGGGTGCGCATACGCAGCGCGGTGCACCTCTTGGAGACGACCCGCGACTCGGTCGACGACATCGCGGAGCGTGTGGGGTACGCCGACGCGGCGGCGTTTCGCCGCGTATTCCGTCGCTATGCAGGAGAGTCGCCTCGACAGCTCCGCGAGCGAGCGTGAGAGCGGACGGGTTCCGTCGGAGCATCGCGAAGGTCGGCAAGCCGCGATGGCGTCGATCGGCGGTTTGTCCACGGGAGCGGGGGAAGATCACTTCTCTTCGAGCGCGAGGCTCCGTAGAATCGGCCCATGAACACCGAGCAGGTCGTCGTCGAAGGCAAAGACTACACCCGTACCGTCTGGTTCATCGCCGGCCCCCAGGCGACCGAGCACCCGCTCTGCGTGTTCCTGGACGGAGAATACTATCTCGAGCGCGTCGGCGCCCTGCCCATCCTCCAGGAGCTGATCACGAGCCAACGCATTCCGCAGATGTCCTTCGCCTTCGTTCCGAGCAACGGCCCCCCGTCGCGACACGAAGACTTCGTCTGCAACGATCGCTTCGCTCGATTCATCTCCGAAGACCTGGTTCGCTGGGCCAGGAACCGAGCGAGCCCCCTCCGCGGCGAGAGAAATCTGGTCTGCGGTCTCAGCCTAAGCGGTCTCGCCAGCGCCCACATGACCCTGACCCATCCCCACGTCTTTTCGTCCGCGCTGAGCCAATCCGGCTCCTTCTGGTGGGAACGCAAACGGTTCGCCAGCCTCGCACGCGCATTCCCAAAGATCAGCTCCCGCCACTGGCTCAGCGTCGGCGACCAGGAGCTCGAGGACAACGCCACCCATCCACCCACGGGAATGCGCCAGGAGTTCACGCAGGTCGCCGGCGTGCAATCCGCCGTCGATGCGCTCAAAGCCAGCGGCGCCAAGGTGAGGCACCACGTGTTTCACGGAGCACATGCGTTCGAACCTTGGCGGGCTGAACTGGCCGACGCGCTTCCGTGGCTGTGCAGCGCTTAGCGCGGCCTTCTGCTCGCTCGTATGGTTCCTGCGGTTTTCCGCGAACGACGCCGCGCCCGGCGCGATGACGGCAAGCAGCATCACGATGTAATCACGGCACATCCGCAGGTGTGTCCGGCGCTTCCTTGCCAGCACGGTAAAACGTGTAGCGCGCATCCGCCATGGAATGGCATCGGACGACAGGAGATGAGGGGTGCCCTTTATACGAATCCATGAGCGCCAACATCCGTCGATTGCCGATCTCGACCCGGCACACCGCGCGATGCAGGAGGCCGGCGTCGCGACACCAGACATGGAGCAGCTCCAGGATCCGGCGGCCATATCCGCGCCCTTGCGCTTCGAGCTTCAGGCAAACGACGGGCTCGACGAGCTCCGCCTCGAAATCGAAGTCGTAGTGGATGACGCCTCCGATCCCGAAGAACTCGCCTGTATTGCGCTCGTAGAGGCTCCACAGGCCGTAGCCGAACCTTCGCTCGTGCTCCATGGCGAGCTGCAACCGGCGGGCGATGTTCGCTCGGTCCTGTACCCCGCCATAATAGCGCATGATCGACGCCTCTGTCTGGAGCGCCAGGAGGTGGGGCATGTCGTCTTCCGCCGGCGGTCGAAACTCGAGGAACGCGGAGGACGGGGCGGGGGGGGCTGGGCTCGTCATTGCGTGAACCATGCGCTGACCGCGCGGTCGATTTCCTGGTTGATCTCGATGTCCATGAGCTGCGACGTCCGCGCGGCGAGCTCGAATACGCGCACGCCGAGCAAGACCTCCGCCAGGTTCGAGGGCGGCAATGCGGCGGCGAGCTTGAAGACCTCGTTCTTGTGGTCGCGCGCGCGGTTGATCTCGAAATGGGCCTTGTAGCCGAACGCGGCGCCAGGGATCGACGTCTTCTCCAGGAGCTCCGCCAGGGGATCGCCGTCAGGGTACGATGAGCCCTCGAACATCCCGATGCAACTCGCGAAGGCGATGGGCGAATGCCGGGCCGCGAACGCGAAGAGCCGCATCAGCGTGCTCGTCGAGGGTAACACCGGGATTCTCTCCGGATCCTCGCAGCCGAGGTGCGATAAGGACCGTGCCATCAGGGCATCGTGCCCGCGCTCTTCGCTCATGAAGTCCTCGAGCGGCCCCGAGAGTCGAGGGGTCTCCGCGCCAGCGATCGTCACGGTGGGCAGGAGCCCGATCGTGATGTAGTGCGTCTGCCGGATCAGCAACTTGGCGACGTCGAAAAGCGCGACCTCGTCGAGGCGGCGGAGCCGGTCGAGCTTCTGCTCGATGGCGCGGCGGTACGGCTCCGTCGCGACTTCGAACTCGAGCCGCCTCCCGACGAGGTATGAAGCCGCGCAGAGCGGATCGAAGGCGTCGTGCTCGATCCGCGAGAGCGACGCGATTCGCTCGGCGTCCCACAGCCACTCGTGCATCGTGTAGGGCGCGCCCACCTGCGACAGGATGTCCGCCGGCGCGGCGCAGGCTGGCAGCTCTCGGCGCCTGGGCGGCGGAGCCTTCCGCTCGAGGCCCTGCCGCGGAGCCACATAACTCGCCGGGTAGTCCTCGAGCCGGCGGAGGAAGTCCTGCGCCTCCGGCGCGAAGTAATCCTGCTTCTGGAGCTGCGCGACGCCGGCGAGGACCATGTCTTTGTCGGGCCCGACGAGCTCCGCCTCGATGGACAACCACGGCAGAGAATAATGCAAAGTGTCCCCTTCGCAGAGGATGGAGAATCCTTCGAATGGGACACGGTGGATCGACATGATGCCTCCAGCGCATGCAGCGCACGGACCAGTGTCACGGCGCGAGCGACCCGCCCGGGTCGCCCCGGGCGGGTCGTCGTGACGAGCGTCTCGCTCACGGATACTTGTAGGTGCTGGCGGTGACGGTGGTGAGTTTCTTGATCTTCATGCGTCCTCTCCTTTCGGGCTCGTGGCCATCAGGGATCGAACCGGGCTGGGTCGTCCATTGAGGCCCTCTCGGGCGCCTCGGATTGCAACGGTCGGGCCAACGGGATCCGGCGTCGGTTCATGCGGGGGTTCGGCACTGCACGCGAACCCGCGATGACGGTTCCTTGCGCGACTACGCAATCCTCGACCTGGAGCGCCCCATGCTACGCCCGAGCGGCCGCTCGGGGCCTTCGTCGCGGCTTCGCCCGGCGCGGCTCAGGGCAAGAGCGCGCGGGAGGCCTCGTCGAGATCGACGGCGTCGCGGGGGATCTCGCCGGTCAGGCTCTCCAGCCACCGCGTGATCAGGCGAGTGTCCCTGTCGGATAGCTCCTGCCCGAGCTGATGCCTGCCCATGATCTTCACGGCCTCCTCCAGCGAGGAGATCGAGCCGTCGTGGAAGTAAGGCCCCGTCTCGGCGACGTTGCGCAGGCTCGGCACGCGGAAGACCATCCAGTCGACGTCCCGCCGCGTGATCTCGTAGCGTCCCCGGTCCTTCGTGTCCGGCCACGGCTTCACGAGCCCGGCCTTCTGGTACATGGTCGCGCCGACGTTGGGACCAAAATGGCAGGTGATGCAGCCGATCTCGACGAAGCGGTTGAACCCGGCTTTCTCCTCGTCGCTCAGCGCGGCCCTGTCTCCCTCGAGGAACCGATCCCAGCGGCTCCGCGTGTACAGCGTGGCCTGGAAGGCCGCGAGCGCGCGCGCGACGTTGTCGAACGTCACGGGCTCGGCCTGGGCGGGGAACGCCTCGGCGAACGCAGCCGGGTACCCTTCCGAGGCGCGGAGGGTCGCCTCGACGCGCTCGGGCGTCGCCGCCATGGCCCTCGGGGATCGGAGCACCTCCTTGGCCTGATCGACGAGGTTGTCCTGGCGACCGTCCCAGAGGAGGGCGAAGAACCCGTCGACGTTGTAGACGCTCAGGGTGTTCCGCGGGGGCTCGCGGTTGTCGCTGCCCCGCGAGAGCTTCCTGCGGTCGACGCCCCAGGTATCGAGGGGGTGGCACGAGGCGCACGAGATGTCGTGGTTCTTGGACAGGCGCGGATCGTAGAAGAGGACCCGGCCCAGGTGGATCTGCGCCTTGGACGTGGGATCGGGCGGCACCGTCGGCCCGGCAGGCAGAGGCGCGAAGCTCGTGAGGCGCTCCGGTAGGATGTCGGCCGACGCGATGACGTCGAGCCGCGGCACCACGCGCGAGAGCGAGAACGCGAGCACGGCGGCGACGACCATGCCGAGGGCGAGGGCCCAGGAGAAGCGCCTCGGGCGCTCGGCGAGGGCGAGCGCGGGCGTGGGCGTCTGGGCCATCGACGCGCTCGGTCGAGTCGTCGAGGAGACGGGCGGGGCGCTGCTCGGGCGCGCGCGTGGCGGCTCGTCCGGCGACACCCAGGGCTTCGGGGTGTCGTCCGCGTGGAGGGCCGCGGCGCGCGCCGAGGAGGGGGGCTTGGCGACGATCGCGTGCTCGGGGTCGACGGGGCCGTCCTTCGCCTGGTAGCGGCGGATACGCTCGAACGACCCGCGCGCCGCGGAGGTGCCGAACGGCTCGAGCGCCTGGGCGAGCTCGGCGACCGATTGCGGGCGTGCTTCGGGATCTTTCTCCAGACAGTGCAGGATCACCCGGTTGATGCCCGCCGGCACGACGGTGCCCCAGGCGTCGATGGGAATCGGCGGCGCTTCGAGGATCTTGAGCAGGCACTGCGGCGTGGTGCAGGCCTCGAAGGGGCGTTGCCCCGTGACGAGCTCGTAGAGGGTCACGCCGAGCGCCCAGATGTCGGCGCGCGTGTCGGCCCACTTGAGGCCTCGCAAGAGCTCGGGCGAGATGTACGGGACCGAGCCGATGACCGCGTTCGAGTCCGTCAAGCTCCCCTCCGTCGGGCCGCCGGGGGCGATCCACTTCGACAGGCCGAAGTCGAGCACCTTGACGATCTCCACCCCGTCGGCGCCCGTGGCCAGAAACAGGTTGGCCGGCTTCAGATCGCGATGGATGATCCCGCGCGCGTGTGCTTCGGCGATGGCCTCGCACGCCTCCAGCAAGCGGTCGATGGCCTCGACGCTCGGGAGGGGCCCACGCCGATGGAGCACCTCGTGGAGGTCGAGCCCCCGCAGGCGCTCCATCGCCAGGTACGGCACGCCCGTCTCCAGCAGGCCGGCGTCGAGGATACGCACCACGTGCTGGTTCTGGAGCGACGCCGTGGCGCGGGCTTCGCGCAGGAAGCGCTCGTGGGCCTCGGCCGCGCCTCCGTGAGGGGGGAGCAACAACTTCAGCGCGACCGGCTGCCGGAGCGCCAGGTGCTCCGCGGCGAGGACGACGCCCATCCCGCCGTGCCCGATCGTGCCCTCGACCCGGTACTTTCCGGCCACGATGTCGCCCGGTCGCGGGACGTCGAGATGCGGACTGACCATGATCTTGCGGCCCGTCGGACGACACGAACGCGTGCGCCCCGACTGGGGTGGATGTCCCACGGCCTGCCCCAAACCTGGGTGCGGCGCCCGTGACCGACAAGGCGCCACGACCGGCGCTTCGGCGCGCGCTCCGCCTCACGACGGGCTCGCTCGTGCCGCAGCGGGGGCGTCACGGCTGGGGGGGCCCGGGGATCTGCTGGAGCTCGCGGGCGGCCGCGCGAGAGGCCTCGTGCCGGCGCCGCCAGAAGGGCGACGCGGGCCAGCGCTGCTCCTCGTCGTACGTGGCCCCCCGCGTCCGCAGGTACTCCGCGAAACGGACGTGCGCCCCGCGCGCGTGGGCGGCGATCGCCTCTCTGCCCGACAAGAGCGCGTTCGCCGCGGATACGCCCGCCGAGAGCCCCTCGAACAGGCCTCTGCCGCTCAAGGGGTCGAGCGCGCACGCCGCGTCACCCGCGGCGACCCAGCCCTCGCCGGCCACCCGGTCCCAGCACGCGCTCTCCGCGGGGGCGGCCTTCGGCGCGGCGGCGAGCCGGCCTCCGCCGAGCCGCAGGCTCGTCCGCGGCGCGCCGGCGAGCGCCCTTTGCCAGGCGTCGACGCTCCCGTGCCCGCGCCCCGGCAGGAGGTCGGCGTCGGTCATGAAGGCGGCCACGAGCGTTTGCCCGGGCAACCGGGCCGAATACCAGAAGCCGAGCGGGGTCGCCTCGATCGACGTGCGCGGGTCCTCTTCGCTCCCGCCCTCGACGTAGCCCACCAGGGCGACCAGTCGATCAAACGTGATCCGGCGCGCGCTCGGCGCGGCGATGCGGCGCCCGGACCGGCCCGCCGCCTCGACGACGGCCTCCGCGTGGATGCGCTCGACGCGGCCGTCCACGTCGAGGGTGAGCCGAACGCCTGCCTGGGACCACTCGCAGGACCGGACATGGGCGCCGCAGCGCAGCGTCGCCCCCGCTCGCATCACTTCCGCGGCGAGGAATCGATCGAACCGCAATCGATCGAGGTGCCATCCGTGGCCGTAGGGGCTCCAGATGAACTCGTTCTCGTGCAGCGCTTCGCTCCCCCAGGAGGACACCGTCCCCGGCGACGGCAGGTGCCCTTCTTCGACGAACCGCTCCCATATCCCGAGCTGTTGCAAGGGCACGCGCGCCTCGGGGGACAGGGTCTCGCCCGCGCGCAGGCGCTCGTATCGCCCGCGCTCGAGCACGAGCACCCGCTGGCCGGCGCGAGCGAGCCTGATGGCGGCGGCGCATCCGGCCGGCCCGCCACCGATGACAGTGACGTCGAAGAAGGGCTCCATTGGCTTCGTTATGCCCTTTCCACCCTAGACATCGCCGCGCTCTGCCTCGACGAAGACCTCGTCGCCGGCGGCATTCCGGCGCGGCAGGACGAACCCCAGCCGCCCGAACTTGGCGATGAGCTCCTCGTTGGAACCGATGCCACGATCCCAGTACACGTCGGGCGCGGCGCTGTTCGGGTCACGCATCACATACGAGGGCCGCTGCGAAGGCCACCACCCGCTGCCGCACGCGTTGAAATCCGCCTGCCACGGCACGGCCATGCGCGCGGTGATTGCGCCGGGTACGAGCGTCTCCTGCTCGCCTTCGGCGTTCACGAACGAGCCGGTCGTGAAGCGGCAGGGCTCGGCGTACATCGCCGCGGTCTTCATCTTTTGGCCGGCCTCGATGCCCGGATGGAAACCACCGCCCACGCACGCATCGAGCCCCGCGCGATCGAGACCGTCGGGCGTGATCGCCATGGGCTCGTCGGGCGCGGACGCGTCGTCGACGAAGTCCTCGGCGAGCCACGCCTCGAGCACCGCGAGCTGGACCTTGGTGAGTTCGAACTGGGCCAGGGGCGCGTGGACGACGAAATGGTATGCCGCTCGGCGCAATTCGCTGGCTGCGGGGTCGCCCTTGCGCGACAGCGCCTCGTAGTCGCGGGGTACGTCATTGAAGTGCTCCCAATCGTGGACCCAGCGCAGGCCACTCGCGCGACGCAAAATGGGCAGGACGTCCCGCTTGAAGGAGGGTGTCTCCGGTGGACGCGCGAAGCCACCGGTGACCGCGGCCTGGACCGCGATATCGTAGAGGGTGGTGATCGCGCCGGTATTGGGGGCGTAATCGGGCGGCGCCACGATGACCCAACTCGGCGCGTCGACCTCTCGTGTCTCGCCGTTCGGGAACCGGATCGTCGCCGTGACCGGGCCGTCCGACACATCGTCGTGCCAGCCATCGTTGTTGAAGGGGCTGCCGACGGGTTGGCCCTCGGGCACGGAGGCCGAGCGACCGCGGCCGCCGAGCACGAGCAGCCGCCCGGCCGCGTCGGTGCGCAGCTCGCCCAGGTAGACGTCGGTCCCCTTGAAGCGACCCGCGCGGCTCGCCACGACCCTTCGTCTCGGACCGGCGATCGGGGCGAAGACAGGCGCGATCACGAGATCATCCTCGGGCACGTTGGGGTTTCGCCGATCGTTGCCGCCATACTCGATCGACGCCGCCTTGCGGTTGGCGAGACGAACCTGCCAGGTGACCTCCGCCTCCGCCGCGGTGATCTCGCGCAGGAGCTCGAGGGCTCCCCCGTCGGTCCTCTCGTATTCGTAAACGCGGAACCGCGCGGCCTGCCGCAGCACCCGGCCCGACGTGTCCTTGTATTGCGTCACCGGCCGTTCCCCTCCCGGCGTGGGCACGACGCCCCGCTGCCCCGGGATCTCCGGGCCGAGGAAGAATTCCTCGGCGCTGTCGCCCACGCGCGCAATGCCGATTCCAGGGTGGATCTTGTAAACCTTTGCCATGGTGTCGTTCTTTCGTCCTTCTCGGATGTTGATTTCAAAAGGAGAGTCGTGTTCAAGCGACGGGCAAGACGGAAAGGAGGGATGGGCCTTCGCGGCGCGCGCTGTCGAGCCTCCGGAGGTTCGCGATGAGCGACCTCACCCCGAGGCTTTGATCGACCTCGGCGAGCCGCGCGAGCAGGCGCTCCGATCGCGCCGTGAGCTCCCTCAAGCGTTGCAAGCCTTCGTTTCTCCCCGACGGCAAAACGCCGGGGGCGCTCCACGCGGGGGCTGCGCGGTCCCCGTCCGGCGCGCCGCCTTCCTTGCGTGGTAGCTGCGAGATGTGCTGGGACACGCGCGCGATGCCGGTCTTCATCTCCTCCAGCGACCAGTTCACGTACGTCTCACGCGCCGGGTCCGACGTCGGCGTGGAGAGCGAAAGGCCGAGGATGATCAGGAGCATGTGATAGCGGATGTCGAACAGCTCCGCCCACAAGCGCGCCAGCGGATGGGTGATGCGATTCTGCTCGCGCTCGGCGTCTGCGTGCGGCTCCGTCGAGAGGCTCGGGTTCGTCGGGACCGGGAGGATCCCCGGGGGAGCCGCCACGAAGCTGCGATATCCCTCGAGGAAGGCGTGGAAATGCGAATCGTCGTCGTCGAGCAAGCCCTCGCCCTGGGCCATGATCCGGTGGAGCGCCTTGAATGCGTCCGCGCGATCGCCGACGGGGTCGACGTAGAAATTGGGCACGCTGCCGCGCCACTCGGCCGCGGTGGTCTGGTAAGGCATGACCTCGTCCCTGGGCCGGAGCGCGCGGATGTGCCAGCCAGCCGGCATGCCCATCGCCGGCGTCAGCGCGAGCGGGCCCTCGGGCCCATCTCCCTCCTGGAAGAGCCAGTAGATTTTCAGGTAAATGGCGCCGACCCGTCGCACGTCGCCGGGGACGGCGTCGTTCGCCTCGGCGACGATCGCCTCGACCTCGGGGCGCAGCTCGGGCGCGACCAGATCGAGCGAAGGCATCTCCAGCGCGACATATTTGGCGAGGGCGACGCGGCTCGCGGGCTCGAGGTGGAACGGGAGGGGATCGAGCTCGCTCGGGGGTCCGTCGTTGCGGCGCCCGAGGAACGGCTCGGCCCCGAGGGCGCGCAGCAGGTTCTGCACCGTGGCGAAATGCGCCATCTCCTGCTCGGCGATGGTGCGAATCGTTCTGGCGAACGAATCATGTCGTGCGTCGCGGAACGAAAACGCGGCATAGAGGTACTGGACCATCAGCGCGTGCTCGACGCCGGCCGCGATCCGCAACAGCTCGATGGCCTCCTCCTCGGGGGTCGTGGCCTCCGCGATGGTCGGAATGCCGGTCGCCTCGAGGAGCCGATGCGTGGCCTCCTCGCGGGCGGCCGTCGGCGCTCGTTCGGCCGCGGCGCCCTTCATCATGGCTGGCAACTTCGATCCGACCCAGGAGATACGTTTGGTCCCGATCATGTCCTTTCCTTGGGCGTCGAGGCAGGTCGACGTCCGCCGGCCCCTGGTGCACGGCGCATACCATCCGGCGCGCCCGGGGCGTTGGCGGGAAGAGAAAGGCGCGTATCTCGCCGCGCAGGAGGCACCGAGCGGGGGTGCGACGCCGCGGAGCTTGCGTGCATGCGCAAACCCTTGCTTGCCACCGCGTGCCGGGCCAGTTCATCGGTCGCGTAGGCACAACGTGGCTTTCGAGCAGCGCGACCGCCGTCGCTGCCACGTGGCACGACCCATGCTGCGGGCGGGTGGCACGGAGGACCCCGGTCGTGATGACCGGGCGCCCTGTCCGCAGGTGCCCAGCCGCTCCAGCGGGGCCGGACGCGACACACCCTCCGGGACAAACTCCACCCACGCGCAGGACATCACCCCATGATGAATCCAGAGGCACCGTCGCGCTCCCAGGTTGGCATGACAAGGCGGGGCGTGTCGCTCCGTGATCTCGAGAGCCGTCCCAACGAAGTGACGTTTCTGCTGAAGGTGTCGATTTACCTCGCCCTCGTCGCGTACGGCGCTCGGCTCGCCACATCGGACCTGCTCGTGCTGCAGATCCTCGGCGTCCTCACCCTGGGGCTCATGTTCGCGCATGGCGTCGAACTGCAACATCAAGCGCTGCACAAGCAAGGGTTCAGGAACGGAAAGCTCAACGAGATCGTCGGCATCCTCCTGGGCTTGCCCATGCTCGTCTCGTTCGCAGGCTACCAGGCGGCCCACCTGCGTCATCACAAGCACCTGGGCACCCCGGCGAACGAGGAATTCTTCGATTACGGCGACCCGCACGGGGAAGGCGGCTCCCGCATTGCATCGCTCGGGCTCTGGTTCGATCGCCTCATGATGCCGAGACATTACCTGGCCGTCACGAAGAACCTGTGGCGGGCCCTCGCCGTGCGGCGATTCTCTTCGGAACGCCCAGAGGTCTCGGCGCGGATGTGCCGTGACTACATCGTGATGCTGCTCGCCATCCTCACGCTGGGCGCGGCGTCGTTCGCGACGCACGCTTCGCTGATTCTCGTGGTCTGGGTGCTACCGCTCGTTCTGGTCGCGATGCCCGTGCACGCGCTGATCGAAATGCCGGAGCACTACCAGTGCGACCCTTCCACCACAGACGTCCTCCGCAACACACGGACGATCGAGTCCAATGTGCTCATGTACTGGTACACGAACGGCAACAATTACCACGTGGAGCACCACATGATGCCCCGTCTGCCAATGGATCGGCTTCCTGACCTCCACCGCGCGATCGGCCAGAACATCGAGCACTGCCACGCGGGCTACCGGGACTTCTATGTCGCGCTGCTCCGCGGTCGCCTCGCGGGCCCGAAGCGGCGGCTTGCAGGGCGGGCCGCGACCCGCTAACAGCACCTTTGCACGGAACGGAGACGCATGGGATCCAAAGCCGTCATCGCCTTGCTGGAGGGTCTGGCGCTCGGCGCGAGCCTCATCATCGCCATCGGCCCGCAGAATGCCTTCGTGCTGCGCCAGGGGCTCGTGCGACGGCATGTCGGCCCCATCGTCGCCATCTGCGCCTTCAGCGATGCGAGCCTGATCCTGGCCGGCGCGGCGGGCGTCGGCTCGCTCGTGAACGCTTCGTCGGGCATCTTCACCGTGCTCGCCTTCGGCGGAGCAGCTTTCCTCGCGTGGTACGGGCTTTCGGCGGTGCGCCGAGCGCTCTCGCCGTCGAGCCTCGAGTCGGGCAGCGGCGCAGGTGGTTCGGCGCGCCAGGCGATCACGACGGTCCTGGCGCTCACGTGGCTGAACCCCCACGTCTACCTCGATACCGTGGTCCTCCTCGGCGGCATCTCCGGCCGCTATCCGCTCGAGACCCGCGCGTTCTTCGCGGGCGGCGCGATGCTCGCGTCCCTCCTCTGGTTCACCGCGCTGGGTTATGGCGCGCGGCTGCTGGCGCCCGTCTTCCAGCGGCCGCTCGCCTGGAAGGTCCTCGACAGCCTCATCGCCCTCGTCATGTTCGGCATTTCAGCTCGTCTGCTCGTCGAAGGCGTGACGATGCTGGCCGCGCGTCAGAACCTTTGAACCCCTGCGCTCGCGGGAGCTCGGCTGCTCCCGATTGCCGCGAAATCCACGCCCTCGGCCGCCTCCGCCACCCCGGCATCGTCCAGATCCTCGCGCAGGGCGTGGACGCCGGACGGCCGTGGTACGCCATGGAGCTGCTCCGCGGGCGCACCCTGCGCGCGCATCGACGCGCGCCGCCCCGGAGAGCACGCGCGCGGCCTACCCGACGAGCGGCGTACGCTTACGACGCTGTGGGCAATCAGCTCAAACGGCCCGGGCAGACGATCGCGTACACCGCGTTCGATCAACCGCCGCGGCGTGCTCCGGCTCAAGCCCCCTTTGCGGCGGAGAACCGATCGACGTACGTCGTGGAGCCGATCGGCGCCCACGTGTTGTGGAGCCCGTCGACGTACATCACCGGAACGCCGGTGAGGTCCGCGTCGTCGAGGCAGTTCAGGTTCACGGAGCAGTAATCGCCGCCGAGCATCGGGAGGTGCCCGTGCGCGAACACGCGGATGCCGCAGGTCTTGCAGAACCGGGCATGGCCGGCCTCCGATCGCGAGTGGTCGCCGAGGACCTCCTCGCCGGCGAGCAGACGGAAGGCGCTCGGCTTCACGATGATGCCCCACCACTGTGTCTTCGCGCAAATCGTGCAGTTGCACTTCCCCGTCCCGGCGCTCGGGTCGAAGTCGGCCTCGAAGCGGACGGCGCGGCAAACGCAGCTTCCCTTGTAGGTCCGGGGGCCGGGGGTCGTCGTGGTGTGCTCGGCAGCGGCGTTGCTCATGGGCGGTAGCTCCAGGGATGGGGGCGGGACGCCTTTGGACGCCTCGCCCGAGGGAGGAGAGGAAGCTACACTGGATTGCGGACAGATTTGGTCCGCAAGGAGAGAGGTGGTACGTGGTCCAGACCTCCGCGCGGCTGCTGAAGCTGCTGTCGCTGCTGCAATCCCGGCGCTTCTGGACGGGCGCGGAGCTGGCCCGCGAGCTCGAGATCACCGAGCGCAGCGTCCGGCGCGACGTGGACCGGCTCCGGAGCCTCGGGTACCCCGTCCACGCGGCCACCGGCATCGGCGGCGGATACCAGCTCGGCGCTGGGAAGGAGCTGCCGCCGCTGCCCCTCGAGGACGACGAGGCCGTCGCCGTCGCCGTGGGGCTGCGCGCGGCGGCGACCGGACCGGTGAAGGGGCTGGAGGAGGCGTCGGTCCGCGCGCTCGGGAAGCTGGAGCAGGTGCTCCCCAAGCGGCTCCGGCGCAAGGTGAGCGCGCTCGACGCCGTGAGCGTGCGGCTGGGCGACGGCGGACCCACCGTCGACGCGGACGCGCTCGCCGCGATGGCGAACGCGTGCCGCGACGCCGAGGTCCTGCGCTTCGACTACAGCAGCCATAGCGGCGCCGCGAGCGTGCGCGCCGTCGAGCCGTACCGGCTCGTGCACACGAGCCGCCGCTGGTACCTGCTCGCGTACGATCTCGATCGAGGCGCATGGCGGACGTTCCGCGTCGATCGCATCCAGGGCAGGCCGAAGACGGCGGGGCGCTTCAAGCCGCGCCCCCTGCCCGCGGAGGACGTGGCCGCCTATGTGTCGAAGTCGGTCTCGACCGTCGCGTACCCGCTCCGGGCGCGCGTGACGGTGCACGCCCCAGCGCAGGCCGTCTCGGAGCGGCTGTCGGGCGTGGCGGAGCGCGTCGAGGCGCTCGCGCCCGACCGCTGTGTGGTCCACACCGGCGGCGGGAGCCTCGAGGCGCTCGCGTTCCACCTCGGGTTCATGGGGTTCGAGTTCGAGGTGCACGAGCCAGTCGAGCTCATCGAGCACCTCCGCCGCCTGGCCGAGCGCCTCGGCCGGGCCGCGGGGCGGGCCGGAGCAACAGAAGAGGACGCGGGCGCGCGGTAGGCGGCCCTGCCGAGCGCTCCCGGCGCGCGTGCCGTTCTTCTTCAAGCAGTGCGCAACGTCCGCCACGACCCGTTCGGCGCTCGCGGCGTGCCATAACGAACTCTGCCATGAACCTCGCGCGCAAGCGGCTCACCCGCAAGCTCCTCGCCGTCTTCGCCACGCCCGTCATCCTCGGGTTCGTGGTGACGGGGGTCGTGTCCATCCGGACGACCCGCGCCTCCCTCGTCGAGAGCAGCGAGCGTGCGCTCGCGGACAACATCGCGACGCTCCGAACGGCCTCCCTGCCCATCGCAGCGACGGGGCGAACGGAGGAGGCCGTGGCGCTCGTCGAGCGCGTCGCCGCCGAGGAGACCGTGCACGGCGTCGCCTTCTACGACGAACGGGGCGCGCCCTTCGTGCGCTCGTCCGCGCTCCGGAGCGCGCCCTCCGCCCTCGATGTCCTGGCGGCGCGCGCCGTGGCCACCGGCGACGCGAGCCATGGAACGTTGCAGATCGGCGATGAGGAGGTGCTCGTCCGGGTCGAGCCCGTGCGCGACGCGCCCGGTCTGGGCGCGGTCGTCATGACCCGCGAGCTTGGGCCGATCGATCGCATGATCGACCTCACCCTGGTCCGGCTCGCGCTCACGGGCGGCGCGGCGGCGCTCTGCGTTTCGCTCGTCGCGATCTGGATCTCGCGTGTGCTCGGGCGCGCGTGGGGCGACCTCGTGCACGCCGTCGATCGCGTGGCCGCGGGGGACCTCGACGTGCGCGTCGAGGCCTCCCCTGAGCTCGAGCTCGATCGCGTCGCGGGCGCCGTGAACGACATGACCCGCTCGCTCGCCGAGGCCCGCGAAAAACTGCTCGCGGCCGAGGCGGAGCGGACCGAGCTCGCGGCGCGCATGCGGCACGCGCAGGCCCTCGCGGTCGTGGGGCAGGTGGCCGGCTCCTTCGCGCACGAGATCGGCTCGCCGCTCAACACCATCCTCGGCTGGTCCCGCCTCTCGGCCGCAGACGACGACCTGCCCGAGCCCGTGCGCCGGCAGTTCGAGACCATCGCGGGCCAGTGCGAGCGCATCACGCGGATCGTCCAGCGCATGCTCGACGTGAGCCGCCCCCCCACGGATCACGTCGTGCCCGTGCAGCTCGCCGACGTCGTGCGGGACGTGAGCGCGTTCCTCGCGCCGGACCTGCGCGTGCGTCGCATCGAGCTGCGTCTCGTCGTCGCCGAACGATTGCCGCCGATCGTCGCCGTCCGCGATCGCCTGCTCCAGGTCGTGATGAACCTCTGCATCAACGCGATTCAGGCGCAGCCGCGGGGTGGGACGCTCCGGATCTCGCTCGCGCGCGGCGAGGAAGCGGGGCCCGAGCGCGAGCCCGTCCTCCGGCTGGAGGTCGCCGACGCGGGACCCGGGATCCCCGAGGAAAAGCGGTCGCAGGTCTTCGAGCTCTTCTATTCGACGAAGGTCGAGAGCGGAGGCACGGGGCTCGGGCTGCCCATCGTGGCCGATGTCGTTCGGGATCTCGGCGGTCGTGTCGAGATTGGCGACGCGCCCGAGGGCGGCGCCCTTTTTCGTGTGCTGCTGCCCGCGGGATCTTCCTCGCGCTAGCAGCTCGCGGCACGAGCGCAGGGTCCCGGCGGTCGAATCACGGTTCGTCCCTGTCGGTTCCGCCGCCCTGTTTTGCTTTCCACTCCCGCTCCCTCTTCGACGGCATCCCTTGGGTCATCTCCGCGAGTGCGCGCATGCTTTCTCCGAGCGAGTCCCGGACGGGCAGCTCGACGGCAAAGTCCTCCGCGCCCGCCTCCGCGACGCTGCGCCACGTCTCGTCGACCGGCAGGCCTACGTTCTCCGAAAGCTCGACCAGCATGGGCAGGTAATAGGGAATGGCCGATGCGTATCTCGGATCCTGATGGTGGAACGCCTCCTCGTAAGCCGTCAGGGCTTCCCGATCCTTCCCGAGTGCTTGCAGGATCCGTGCTTTGGAGCCGCCATGCGACCATCGGTACGTGACGTTCTCGAATCCAAGCTGCGCCACGGCTTCGGATACTTGCAGCGCTTCCTCGTACCTGCCGGCTTCGTGGAGGATGTGCTCGCGCTCCGACGCGACGCTTCGGGCCAGCCAACCATCGTGATCACGAGAGTGATTCGCTTGCTCAAACGCATCCAGGCATGCAAGCGCTTCGTCGTATCGCTCTTCGTTCATGAATTTATCGATATCGAGGCATTTGTATTCAAATTCCTCTTGCACCTCCAGCCGATCGAGGCAGGTAGCGCACACGCGCTCCGTGCGTCCTGCGCACGTGTAGGACTGTGTCGCCTCCCGCTTCCTGCAGAACGAGCAAAGTTGAGGATTCTCACGGGGAGACTGCATGACGCTTCACTCCTGGACAGAGTTCACCACCGAATGCGGCTCAGTTGGAGCGATTGCCAGGGCGCGGACATCTCTCCGCAGGCCAAATGCTTTTCCATAAGCACTCGCGCAGACAGCCTCGACAATCCTTCTTCTCTCCATAAATTTTCTTGTTATCCTCGGGTTGCCATGGATTCTCTAGACACTCCTCCTGAAGCTCATAGCATCGCCTCTCCACCGCGCGCCGTCGACCGGCCGCCTCGACCGCCTCGACCACCTCCTCCGCGACATGCGCCGTGACGGCCACAAGGATCGTCACCCCGCCAGCGGCGAGCACGATCGGGATCAGGTTCACGGCGGCACCAGCCACCGCGGCCGCAGCCGCGGGATGGCCCATGGGCGTCCGGCCGTCCGGGGAGACGCTGTTGCCGTAGACCGGCCCTGAGGATCGCAGCGGCGTGACGACCCCAGGCAACGACATGCCGTGGAGCGCATCCTCCATGCACGACACGATCTCTCGATCGTCGATCATGGACTCCCTGACCCTGGCCTTGTCGACCTGACCGTCTCCCGCCACGTCGACGTCGAACATGATGGCGTAGTGCGTGTCCGTCAGCCGATTCGCACCATGTTCGGCGCAGTCCCTGAGTTTGGCAGCGGTCGCCGCCGGGACCGACGGGCCGTCGCCCGAGGCACGAGAGCTGGGCCGAGGGGTCCCCATGGGGCTGCTCCCACAGCCGAGCGGCGTGAAGACAAAGCCCAGGCCGAGGGCGAGCCCCAAGGATGCCGTAAGTCTCGTTACCGTCGAGTCCATGTTCGGGACTGTACAGATTCACCCCCGAGTGACAAGAGGGCAGTCCAATCCCCACGCCGCCCATCTGGACACATGTACGCCGACCCATGTAGCGTGCACCACCCCAAGAGAGGACGTTCCCCCCATGGCGCTCGACGTGAAGACCCGTGTCCCGGAAGCTCGCGCGGCCTTCCTCAAGGATGGCGAGTGGTTCGGCTCCGAGGACACGCTCCAGCAGGCGCAGGACGGCGGATGGATACGCGCTTCCTCCGCCTGACGTGCCCCCGCAGCCCCGGCGGCCCGCCCATCTACAAGGCGCTCTCGCTCGCCGACGACCGCTTCGTGGCGTACATCCACGGCCACGACCTCCACGTCCTCGACCTCGAACGGGGCGGCGACGCGCAGCCCCTCCTCGTCCTCGAGGACACCAGAAACCACGCATTCGCCTCGAAGGCCCTCGTCACCTACGACGAGGCCCGCGGCTTTCGTCGGTTCGTCCGCGAGGCATCGCGCTTCGTGGAGGCGTCGCGCTTCGTCTTTCCGGAATCGCCCGCGCCTTGGCCCACGCATCTCGTGGTTTCGCCTTCGGGGCGGTTTCTCTGCTTCGAGCTGCCGCCCGCGCCCGACGTCAAAGGCTGCCGGGTCGTGCTGATGGATGCGACGCGGGGCGAGGTGCTGGCCGTCCACGAGCGCCACCTCTCGGCGCGGGCCACGTTCGCGTGGCTCGATGGCGCGGAGGTGCTGCTTCTCTCGGCGACGAGCTACATGGACGTGCGGCTCCTCGACGCTGCGAGCGGACGGACGTTGCAATCGTTCGAGGCCACGGAGAGCTGGGATTTTTGCCATACCGATTATGAGCTCTCCGCCGACGGCGAGCGCCTGCTCGTCTTCGGCTGCATCTGGGCCGCGCCGTACGAGGCGCGCCTCTATGACGCGAGGCCCTGGACGCGAGGCGCCGCGCCGACGAACGAAGGCTTTCCGCTCCCGCTGCTCTACCGGCAGTACGAGGACCTCGAATACGAGACCGTCTTGCCCGCGCGGTTCGTCCCGACCCGAGACGGGCTGCTCGACGTGCTCTCGCTCGTCGATCTGGGATCGCTGCAAAAGCTCGCCCCGGACCACGCGCAGGAACTCGAGGAAGGGCTCTCCGAGATGGACCGCGCCATCCTCGCGGCCGCGCGGGGCCTACGCGCCGAGCATGGCTTGCTCCAGCGGCGCGTGGATCCACGCACGGGGCGCGTGGTGTCCTTTCGCCTCGCGCCCTCGCGGAAGACCGGCGAGACCCACGTGCACATCCTGCCGGACCATCAGGTGATCCTGGTCGGCGAGGGGATTCAATGGTTCGACGGGGAGGAGATGCACGACGTGGCGTCGTTCGAGGCGCCGCGCGGCTGGTACGAGTCCGCGGTCACGAGGGACGGGAGGACGGTCGTCGTGCGGGAGCTCGCGACGGGCTCGTGGAGGGGAGCTGGTGGAGTCACCTGGTCCGATCGCTCGTAAACAATGACACAATCCGTGCCGCCGAGGTGCCGAGCCCTCGAGGGCCCGCGAAGTGCACCGGCGGCGAGATCTCCCGGCGCTCGGGCTCGTTGAAGCGACCCGTCTGCCGACTCCAGTGAAGGGTGCCGCTCATCATCTTCTGGAGCTGTTCGACGTACCGCTCGAGCCCCTCGCGAGCGTGTCCCGAGAGCCCGAGGTCGTCCGAGAGCGCCGGCAACTCGGTGACGACGACGTGCTCGAACTGCTGCGCCCGGGCGGTCATCAGGTCATTCACCACCTGGACGGCCTTGTCCTTCCCACAGTCGAGGAACCGCTCCACGACCAGCACGAAGTTGTGGATCTCGCCCTCGATTTCCATCTCTCTCTGGTAGGAGTAGAGGTCGTTGAGCAGGCCGACGTAATCCGCGTACGCGTTCTCCAGCGAGCGCATCGGTCGGGTGCGGAGGACCTCGGGGGGGATCGCAGCGCCCTGCTGCCCGAGCCGGCAGAAGACCGTCGTGAGCTCGGCGCCGCACGTCCACCTGCGCATCTCGATGTAATCGATCGGATCCGGGATCCGATGCTGGATCCGGTTCTGGAGCTGCCATAACCAGCTCTCCACGGTGCCCTCGATCACCCTGCGGAGCTTTCGCCGATCGTCCACGGAGAGCGGCGCGGCCGTGCGCTCCCAGAGGTCCGCGAGGCCGAGCTCGAACGACGTGGTCGGGGGTGGGGTGGCGCCGAGCTCGATCGGCATGAACGAAGACAGCCGTTTGACGAACACCTTGGCCCCCGCCATGTCGCGGGTGTTCCCGTAGACCACCGGGAAGTAATCGTCGCCGTACGTCCCCCAGGTGATCCAGCCCGCGCTCAGGTCGAGAGCATCGGCCGAGGCGTCCGGGGAGCACCTCGCCGAGAAGTAGGCGATATCGATGGCCTCGAACTCACGCTCGGTCCAGCCGCTGTGGCCGACGACGTGGGGCACGGGCCCGGTGAAGCCCATGCGGCGCGCCCATTCCTTGAGGCGCTGCCTGGCACCATCGAGGTGGGGGTTCGTCCCCGTGGAGAAGGGCATGTAGAAATCGGGCAGCGTCGTCGGGCCGACGCGCTGGTAGGGGACGTGGGAGAAATTCTTCCACCTCTTGAGCCCGAAGGCGAGGCGCGCGGCCGAGGTCCCGAGGCCCGTCGGGCCCTTGGGGAGGAGCAAGCTGCTCGAGGAGCCCTTGTTCATGTAGCGGCTGGAGCGCATGTGCCACTCGTGACCGCCGGACTGCCAGTCCTGGAGCCCTCGGATGTAGGTGAGGACGTGGGCGCGCTCGATCGGGTCGAGGGCGTGCTCTTCGAAGAGGGAGGGCAGCTCGGTGCAGGCGGTGTTCTCGAACTGCTGGAGGCGGGAGGTAAGCAGATCGTTGACGAGATCGGCGGCGCGCTGGGTATCGACGTCGAGGAAGCGCTCCATCACGAGGATCGCGTTGGAGAGCTCGCCCTCCTCCTGGATCTCCCGCTGATAAGAGAAGATGTCATTCCGCAGGTGGACGCTGTCGGAGAAGGTGTCCTTGAGCACGAGCATCGGGCGAGAGGCGGCGATGCGGTCAGGGACCTCGACGAAGACGGCGTGCTCGACAAGGTCGGCGGACCAGGGGGCACCGCCGACCTTTCGTCGCATCTCGATGTATTCGATGGGGTTGGAGACACGCTGCCCGCTGATGTTGGACAGCTCCCACGTGGACTCGTCGAGGAGATTTTTGGTGCTCTCGAAGAAGCGCCGGCGCCAGGCGACGGATTTGGAAGGAACCGTGCGATACCAGAGGTCGGCGAGGCCACGCTCGACGGGGTTGGTCGGCTCGGGTGGGGTGGTGGCGAGGTCGACCGGCATGAACAAGGGGAGCCGGTCGAGGTATTTCTTGGCGCCCACCTGATCCTGGGGGCGCTTGTAGGTCTCGAGGAAGTGGTCGTCGAAATAGAAGACCCAGACGTACCAGTCGGTGATGAGGTCGAGCTCGGGGCCGGGTGCCTCGGGGTGGGTGTAGGCGCAGAGCAACGCGTAGTCCATCGCGTCGAGCTTCGCCTCGCTCCAGATGTTGGGATCGGCCTCGCCGGGCGGCGGGTCCAAGATCCCCACCTTCCGCGCCCATTCCTTCGAGTGGGCTCGGGCGCCCTCGAGGTTGGGGTTCAAGCGCGCAGGCCAGGGGACGTAGAAATCCGGCAACTCGAAGGGCTGCTGCTCGCCTTCCGCTTTCACCACGATCACACCTCACGGGCTCCGTAGCAGTTGCCATCACGTCCCGTCAACACCCGCACCCGCGCCGCCCGTCTTCGGGTGAGCGCCCGTTGGCGGAGAGAGCGCCGAAGCCTCCCGGCGCTCGATTCACGGTTCGTCCCTGTCGGCTCCGCCGCCCTGTCTTGCTTTCCACTCCCTCTCCCTCTTCGACGGCATCCCTTGGGTCATCTGCGCGAGCGCGCGCATGCTCTCTCCGAGGGAGTCCCGGACGGGCATCTCGATGGCCGATGCGTATCTCGGATCCTGATGGCTGAATGCCTCCGGATGAACTCGCGCTGACGGGCGACGCTTCGAGCCAGCCATCCATCATGATCGCGACGGCGATTGACGTCTTCGAACGCATCCCAGCGCGCAAGCGCTTCGTGAATGCCTCTTGTACCTCCAGCCGGTCGAGGCAGGTTGCGCACACCATGACGGTGCGTCCCGCATGTGTGTACGTACCCGTCGCCTCCCGCTTCCGGCAGGACCAGCAAGGTTGAGGTTTTTCACTGGGAGCCTGCATGGCGATTCACTCCTGAATGGGGCTCAGTTCGGGCGGGGACACCTCTCCTCGGGCCAAGCGCCGTCATGGCCTTGTCGACCTGACCGTCTCCCGCGAGACGAGTCCGACCCCAACGCGACGAGCGGATCGGCGAGCTGTTCGCTGCTCGACGAGATCGTCCGCGACGGTGCCCGGCAGATGCTCGCGGCGGCGTTGCAAGCCGAGGTCTCCGCCTACATCGACGCGTTCCGTGACGAGCTCGACGAGAACGGCCACTGGCTGGTAGTCCGCAACGGCTACCACGCCGACGGGAGGTAACTCCTGCCGGCTTGGGCCAGGAAGTCGCCGCAGGGGAGCGAGGTGCTGCCGCTGCTGTACCTGCACGGCCTGTCGCCTGTCGTCTTCGGACTTCGCCCCTGCGTTGAGCCAGTTCCTGGGCACCAGCCAGGGGCTGTCGGCCGCCACCATCACGCGGTTGACCGAGCCGTGGCAGAAGGATGCCACCACGTTCGCCGCCCGCCCGCGCGCGCCGACGGACACCCCGAGCCCGTCGAGATACGTGTAGCTGTGCTGCCACGGCGTCAGCGCATCCCCGTGCCGCTCGCGCGCGGCCGCATGCACGACGTTGGGCTTGCCCGTCGTGCGCCAAGTGTCGAGGTCGTACGCGAACGTCGCGGTTGGATCCTCCAACGTGTCTCCGTCATTCGAGCCGACCTTGCCCATCACGGCCGGCGCCACGACCATCCCGAGCTCGTCGAGCTTCACGGCGCTGCGATTGCCGTTCGGATCGGTGACGAGCGCGGGCCCCAGGACGCGGGAGTCGTTTGTCGCGGTGACGGTATTGCCGAGCGGATCCTCGACGAGCGGGCACTCGACGGCATTCTCACATGGGTAACCCTCGCCGCCGTCGTTTCATGCGCGCAGCGCACCGCTGGTGCTGTTGGGGTTGCGAATGACAACTGATGCACGGACGGGATCGTAGGCGCACGGTGGGACCCCGCAAGGAGCTCGGGAAGCCTGTGGGGATCCCCGTCTCAAATTCCTCTCAGGGCTCCACGGAATTTACCGCAATTGCAATTTGCGAAGTATGCTGCGTCACTGATAGCTTGGACTTGGATGATGCTTTTGCAGACGTCACATCGGATCGTGGTGACCTTCCCGTCTCGGGCGAACTCATCTAGCGCCGAACTGAGTAGCTTGATCGCTTGGTCGTCTCGAATAGGATGCCGTTCGGTCTTGGTCATTGGGTCCTCCTTTGCTGCTGCAGCAATTTGCGCAATGGTGTTCCTGACGCCCTTGCTCTTTCGGCAGCGTCACGCAAGAGCTGGTATCTCTCAAGAGCTGAAAGGCCCGGCAAGCGGCGCCCAGCAAGACTCGCCTGTACTTCATCCATCACTGAACCCGCTTCAAAGGCAATGCCTGCTCGCGTTGTGAGCATGTGACCGGCCTCATGTGCGATCACGGCTCGTGATGTAAGGCGTTCAAAGACGGTTCCCCCAATGCGCAACTCCGGACTCGCAGGAAACACGTTGGGGCCGAGAAAAACGTGATCCAGCATGTCGGAGTACGCGGAAATGCGCGAATGGATCGAGAAGTCCGATCTTTGAAGACCAAGCTCATCAATCTGCAGAAAAACCTGTACCTGCTGCTCGGCGGAAAGTGGGTCCACATTTCGAATCCCTCGACTTCCAACCCCTCTATCGAATGTTCCCCCCCCCGCCCTCGGCGCTCGCTTTGGATTCCGCTAGTACATTGTTCAGGCCGGGTTGCGGCGCACCACTGCCTGTACGCGCACTACCTATGAAAGCGAGCCAGAGTATGCCAGATACCTCTGGGGTCCGGTTAACGATGGCATCTGTCATCGGGAGCGTTGGACCTGACTCAACGCGCTGCATCTGCGGATCCTCGGTACTCGCTCGGTAGTTTTCTTCGTAACTCTCGGATAAGACGAGGCTTGCGAGTCCCGATTGAACCGCCTTGCCCGTCGTGCGCCAAACGTCGAGATCGTGCTCGAACGTCGTGGTTGGCTCCTCCAGTGTGTCCCCGTCGTTCGAGCCGACCTTGCCCATCACGGCCGTCGCCACGACCATCCCCCGCGATGGCTGGTCGCGGCTGAACCGGCGTTCCCGGGCGCGTCGGGTGATGCGAGGTTCCCCTGGGACTTGTCGTTTCCGGTTTGTCGAACTGGCGGGTGCCGTGCCGGTTGCCGAAGAGCATGGGGCCGTGGGCTACGCCGTCGCCTTGTATTCGCTCGTCACCCAGGCACCGGGATGGCTGCCGTCATCGCACGGTAGCGACGTTGGTCAGCGGCCGGCGTGCGAACTGCCCGAGAACGGGCCGAGTGCTGCGGAGTCGTTCACCGCCCGTCGATGCCAGCCGTTGAAGTCTCGAAGCGGGACATGAATGCGGCAGGCAACGGGCCGAGGGTGGTGAACGGTCGCGCGCTCGATCGCGTGAGCGTCGCTGCGAGTCTCGACCCTGTTCAGGTTGACAGAGGCGGGAGATCTAGGATCTTGTACGTACCCCGGACGATCGTTCTTGCGATCAGGCTCATCCCCCTCGACGCGCGCCCTTCTCGCGGTATGTTCCCCGAACCTGTGAAGCTTGAACAAGTCACGAACGGCGCGAGCCTCGAAGGCGTAGAGCCGCCCCGCGTCGTCATGGTCGTCGCCGCGATCCCGATTCCTCTCGATTCGCTCCAGATCGTCTACCGCCTCCCCGACGGCACGCTGCGCGAGCGCCTTCTCTCGCGCCCCGAGGAGGCTTGGCTGAAGCTCGCGCCCGTCGCGCGCTCGTCGTCGTTCGACGGTGACGGGGCCGCCTTTCAACTCACCGCGGAGGCGAAATGCATCGGTCTCGCCTTCCTGTTCGAGACCCGATAATGGCGGTGCACACGTGAACGTGGACCCGCCCCTGCATCAGATCACGGGCGGTCTACGAGTCGCGTTTCCGGAGGCGGCAGCGGACTCGACGAAGCGTACAATGTCGGAGAACGCAGCGGCACTCGGGTTCGAGGCAAGGTCGTGAGAGTAGACGGAGACGATTGATCGGACGGGAAGCTGAGATGGCCCGAAGGGCGAAAGCTGAAGCCAGTGAAGCGGGTGGTCGAACGAGCGGACATGTTGGTGTGGGAATGGGTGATGTGAATGGCTGCGAAGAACGATACTCGGTCGCGCGTACGAATGTTTCTAGTTGCAGGCGCCATCGTTGTCGCTGGCTTGACCGGCATCGCAATACGCACCTCGATAGAAGATAGTCACGCCTCCGTGCGGGCAGAAATCGCCAGGGATATCGAAGATGCCTTCAGGCGGGTCGAAGACATCGACGCGGTTCGCCGAATCGCATTCAAGGAAATAGTGGAGGGACGTACACCGGTACATACGTCCCAGCCCTGCGAAGCAGACGCCGCGGTGAGCGCCTGGAGCTCGTGGAGCAGCTTCTCATCGACACCAACCAGCTTCGATGATGCAGTCAAATTCAGTCGAGCTTGGGAGCATATTTCTTCGTTCCAAGGATTGGGTGTGGTGACCACCGAGGAGACCACAGGACCATTCATTGGGCCACGAAGCTCCCATGCCCTTGCCAACCTGAAGACCATTCGCGAATGGGACGCGATGACCTCGGCGGGCACGCCGTGGATGACGGCAGAACGAGCGAGAAACCGCGTGCGCGAATTAAGCGGCGTGAGCGCTTGGGACTTCGACGCGACACTGCTAATCAGCAAAGTGTCATGGCCAAAGTGGCTCGACGGTGAGCGATGGGATCTCGGTATGCTCGAGGGAACGCTATGGGTGTGGAGCTACAAAGAGAGAAGATTCGTGTGCGCCGCCCCCACGAAGGTGCAGGGAGTAACGATTGCGCATCTGTCTCGCGAAGCCGGTGAAACGTATGGCGGACCTACGATGCTACTCGACGCGCTGCGGATGCGCGCAGTAGCTCTCGGGATGCAATCCCTACGCGGCGTCGTCGCCCTCGCACAATGAGAATGAGCTGGAGCGCGTTAGAATTCCCACGGGTGGTTGCCGAACGTATCCGGCAACTTGGACCCCGGTGACGCATCGGAGTCCGGTACGTCGCCCGGTGGACGCTGAGTTGTCTTGAACTGCTCCAGTATACCATTCAGCCATTGCGCATCCTGATAGAACTTGTGAGACGGCGCAATGGTCTTCAGGTCGACGGGCGTCAATGCCATTTGAAGCCACTCCGCAGCATCTTCCCGCGTTTGGATGATTCCTAGTCCTACATTCTTCCCAAATTGATACCCGACCCTCGAGAGGTATAGGTCCTGGTAGCTGTTTCCTCGATATCTATCGTCGAGGCGAATCTTGTTCAGCCTATCATTTTCGAAGTCCTCCACTTGCTGCTGACTGGCACCAATTACTCCTGATGCGTGATTGACGGTGCTCATGGACGCCTCAAGTGCGTCAGGCACCAACTCGTGCCCCACGATGGCCCTGAGGTACACGTTTTCAGTGGCGGCTCGCAAAGCGGCTTGGGACAACATTGTAATCGCAGCAGGCCCAACGAATCCCGGTAGCGCAACGGATGCTGATGGAGTCTGCAATTCCGACGCCAAGTCTTTGCCCACTCTGAAGCCCAAGCCTACCGCTGTCAGGAAGTGCCCGACTTGGTTCGAGCTGGAGGGATGAAGTGGCACATCCTTGCCGCTTTTATCGTTGTAATACTTGACGCTGTCCCTGAACTCCCTTCTGAACCCTTTGTCGCCGATAAGAGCAGGCCAAGCAAAGTTTGTGAGCGAGCCTTTCTTCGTTTGCGTAGCTTGTAGCAGTGTCGTTAATCGTGCTGCGGCCGTTGTGGGAGCTTTCTCGTCCACAAAACCGTTGTCTTTGAAAGCTTCGACCAAAGTCCGAGCCGCGTCGTTCTGCGCCTCGGAAATCTGCCGAAATCGTTTCTGTGCGTTCGTTGCATCGGGAGGTACGGGGTCTCTGCCGTCCGGATCTACGAGTGCGATCGGACTCTGCCGTGCGTACGCATATAGGTTCAGACCGCCGCGAAGCCCCTTGGGGTCGCAGGATGTCCATGTCCCCAACCATGGCGCATAATACCTCGCCCCATGGTAATACAGCCCCGTCTCCTCATCCCGCTCCTTCCCCGTATACCGATACCGCTTCGCGCTGACCTCCACCCCGCTCGCCGCCGCGTGATAGGCCGACGTGCCGTAGGGGTGGTACTCCTCGTACGAAATCAGCAGCCCGGCCTCGTCGAGCTCGACCGCCGCCGATCCGAGGTGATTCCCAAGCTGATACCGCACCCGCGGCGTCGGCGTGAACGGCGGCGCGTTCGCGTCAACCGTCTTTGCCTCCACCATCGCGATCCGCCGCGCATCATCCATCACGTGGAGCGTCTCTCGCTCCAGCACGACATTCCCGAGCTCGTGCCGTCGGTAGACCTCGAAGCCCCCGAGGTAGATCCGCTCCTCGACAATGCCGCTATGCTCCCACACCTTCCGCACCCGCTGCCCGCCAGCGTCGTACGTGAAGTAGACCGTCCCCCCGCCGCCCTTGTCGACTTCACACTTCTGGTCCTTGAAATCCCACTCGATGCCAGCCAGATGCGGCATCGACGTCATGCTCCCGTGCTCGTCGTACGTATACGTCGCCGAGAACTCGGCCTCATCATCCCCCGGCAAGCTCGTTCCGAGGAGCCGATTGCTCATCTCCGCGATGTCGTACCGCCGCGTCCAGCTCCCCGTGCTGCCCTGCGCGGCATGAATCATCTTCAAGATGTTGCCGACTGCATCGTACTCGAAGCTCTCGGCGTAGTTCCGCATCGCCTGCGGATCATTCGGATTGGCCGCATTCATCAGCGGGAAACCGTTCTGGTCCTGCTGAATGTCCGAGTTCTGCCCCGAATGCTCCCGCCCCGTTGCCTCGATCAACCGGTAGATCGCATCATACTCGTACTTCCATACCGGCTCGACCAGCTCGCTGTTGTGGTAGAGCCCCTCCTGCGCCAAGTCGGCAATCTCGACGATATTGCCCACCGGATCGTACGTGTACCGCAGGTCCTGCAACAGCTCACTGTCCGAGATCCGCGTCGTCTTGAGACGCGTCAACCGATAGGTCAGCGGGTCGTAACTGTACTCCGTGACCACCCCGTTCCCGTAAGCAACCTTCTCCCGCTGCCCCTTCACATCGTAATCGATGTCATCAACAAACGTCGTCCACCCACTCGCACCCCGAATCCGCGCCTCCACCTTCTCCAGCAGACTCGCCTCGTTGTACGTCGGCTTGATCTCGCTCTGGTCCGGCGTCGTCAGACTCGTCGGCCGATTCAGCGCATCATACGCCGTCGTCTGCGTGAACACCTCCGTCTCGAGCGCCACCGACCCCGACCAATCGAGCTGCGTCGAATAGTTCTGCGCGAGCTGCCGCTGGCCCTCCAGCAAATTCCCCTTGAAATCATACTCGACCGAGGTAACCACCCCGGCCCCATCCTTCACCTGAACCACCTTCCCACGCAGATTCGCGTCCTCCGGATCCGTCTGCCCCTCGCCATACACCGTCACCTCGGCGAGCACCTCCGGATCCGACCCCTTCTGCACCCACAGCCCCGTCCGCCGATTCAGCGCATCGTACACCGAGCGCACCACGTGCCCCCGGCCGTCCCACCCCCGAGTCGGGTTCCCGAGCACATTCGCCAGCGTCCACCGCTCTCCAGAATCGCAGCTCTTCTGGTACAGCGTCCGCCCGAGCATGTCGAAGACATACTCCATCGCGGTATTCCCACGGGCATCGATGATTGCCCGCGGATTCCCCTCAATATCGAGCACTGCCTTCGTCGTGTACACCCCTGCGGTCTTGTTGTCCTCGACCCCGCGCACCGGCCTGCCCAGCACATCGAAATGCACCAGCGCCGGCGTCTCCGCATGCTCCTCGGTCAGCTCCGCCGCCCGCTGCTCCTGCGCGGAAGGCGTCGGCGTCGCGCTCGGCTGCCTCGCGGCATACCAGGGGTTGCCCGTTTCGAGCACCGTATCGTTCCCATCCCAGCTCGCCTGCTCCCAGGGCGTGAACGTCACACGCGAATGCGTCCCGTTCGGCAGGTCCGTTCGGATGAGCCGGCCGAGCGGGTCGTAACGCAGGATCGGCGTCACGCCCCATTCGACCAGCTCCTGTTCGTCCTCGTATTCGTGGGTGGCCGTGAAGAACGGCTCGTACTGCTTGACGGGATTGCCCTTGTTGTCAATGACCACGCGCCCCGTGCCCACCCATCGCGGCGAGGCGGTGGCCAACACTACCGCGCCGTTCTCGTCCTTGACAAGCCCCCCGTTCTCGTCCCGCACCGGCGCCGGACCGGGCTCGGCCTGCACCTTCTTCAGGATCTCACGCCCGAGCCCGTCCAGGTACGTGTAGCTGTGTTGCCACGGCGTCAGCGCATCCCCGTGCCGCTCGCGCGCGGCCGCATGCACGACGTTGGGTTTGCCCGTCATGCGCCAAACGTCGAGATCGTGCTCGAACGTCGTGGTTGGCTCCTCCAGTGTGTCTCCGTCATTCGAGCCGACCTTGCCCATCACGGCCGTCGCCACGACCATCCCGAGCTCGTCGAGCTTCACGGCGCTACGATTGCCGTTCGGGTCGGTGACGAGCGTGGGCCCGAGGACGCGGTAGTCGTTCGTCGCGGTAACAGTATTGCCGAGCGCGTCCTCGGCAGATGTCACGAGCAAATTGTAAGTGTCGTACGTGATGGTCGTGGAATTGCTGAGCGGATCCAGGATCTCGACCGGCAAGTAGAACTTGTCCGGGTCGAACACCTGGCGGCCGGTTCGCACCCAATAATCGTCGTTCTCCTCGATGTACCCGCCCTCGGTGAGCATGGTCGAGGTCACGCGCGTGCCATAAGCCGCGGTCAAGAGCCCAGGAGTGAAGGCAAGCGCGTATGTCTCGTAAGGCAGCGCGAGCGCGTCGATGGTACCGAAGGGCAGCGCCGCGGGGGAAGACCCGGACAGCGTCGTGCTGTTGTAATAAACCTGTCGAACCTGCTCGACCAGACGCTTTTGCATCGTGGTGCCGTTGGGCGTCGCCTCATAGGAGATAGCAACAGCGGCGTTCACAGCGCTGAACACGTCGCCGAACGAAAACAACGTGCTCCGTGTCGTGGAGAGCCCCGTGAGCTCGTACGTTCGCGTCTCCTTGGGCACACCGAGGCGGTACCAGCTCGCCTGCTGATCCTCGTTGACCACGTCGGTCTCGGTCAGCGTGGCCAAGAGCCCCTGCTCGGGTATGTCCAGCGGGATGCTCCGCCGCGCATACGCGATGCTCGCCGAGCGCGCCACGTGACCGAACGGGTCGACCTCGAGCGCCAGCGTATGCACCACGCGCGGATCGTGCGGATTACGCTCGTAATGAACCTCGACGGACTCACGCGCGTACGCGAAGAACGACCCATACGCCTTCGCAGTCGAAGGCTGCACCCGCACGATGGCGGGGCAAACCTCCGTTACGACATACGGATGCGATTCCGCCTCTGAGCCATCGAGCGCGTAGACCTCCGTGCGGAGGATCTGCCCCTTGAGCGCCCGGCACGCCTCACGCAAGTCCCGCGGCGACAATCCCGTCTTCAGCACAGCATCGGGCAATTCCGGTCTCTGCTCGTCGCCCGCGTAATACTCCTTCTCGAACTGCTTCGTGATCCGATTCCTGTCGATGAACGCGCCCGTGTGGAACCACGTCTTCGTGAGCACCGGCGGGAGATGGAACTCCTCCTCCGTCGGCGGAGCCTCCGCGAAGAGCCCTTTCCCGCGCTCGGCCGAAAAGGACTCCGCGTCGAATTGCTCGACGAGGCCAAACCCCCGGAACTCGCGCTCCGCCCCGTCGTAGTACCCGTGATGATACTTGTACGTACTGACGAACCGCGCCTTGCTGATCGCGTCGAACGTCTCCACGCGCGCAAGCACGTGCACGGGAAACGACAGCCGCGTCACCCACGGCTTTCCAGCTTTCAGGTCCTCCAGGTAAAACTTCGTCGAGGGCGCATACTCGAGCTTCGTCTCTGCCCCGAGGTTGTTCTTGACCGACGTGAGCAGATACGGCTTCGTGCTGCCCAAGAGATCGATGTACCGCATCGGCGGCTTCGCCACGCCCCGCCACGGCGACGACCACACGAGGCACGCCGTCCTGGACCCGAGCACATCGACCACGCCCACGGTGGACATGGAATCGGCCGTCGGGAACCCCGGCATTCGCACTGGCTCGCTCCAGCCATTCCCCGCCTGGTTGAACACGAGGACCGCCCCTTCGCCGGCCACGTACACGATGTCCGTGGTCCCCGTCCCGTCGATATCCCCGAGCCGGATCCGGCGCGGGTCGAACCTATGCGAGTCATCCAAGAAGGGCGCCTTGATCATCTGCACCTTGGCGCCGAACCTCCCCCGCCCGAGATTGGGCCAGTAGCAAATGCTCCCATTGCGGACACGCACAATATCGGGCAGCCCATCGCCGCTCATGTCCGCCACGAAAATTGCCTGCGTCATGTCCGCGAACACGAGCGTCGGAGCCTTGTCCTCGTCGTAGGTTTTCGGCAGAACCCGCGGCGGACCCCACCCGCCCTTGCCGAGCGACGGATACCAGAGCTGCACGTGATCCGTCGTGACCAGGATGTCGTCGAGCCCATCCCCCGAAAGGTCGATGAATCGAACCCGCGGATCGTTCCAGTTGACATTCGGCTGCGAAGGAAACGGCACGAAGGGCCCCCAACCGCCCTCCGGCGTGCGCTCGTGATAGCCGGACGTGCCTTCCGACGTGAGCTCCACGAGGCATTGACGGCCTTCACTCCCGACATCGAGGAGCTGCGCGCCGCCGCTCGATGCCATGGCCGGCAGGCTCGCGAGCAGGCGCGCGGGCGCGAGGTGCCCGTCGCCGAGGTTTCGCTTGTAGTAGAACGCTCCCTGCTGCTCGCATAACACGCCGGGAATCCCCTCGCCGTCAAGGTCCACCCAGCGCGCGGTCTGTCCATCCACGCCGCCGGGCAGATCTTCGAGGCTGCGGGGATCGAGCGATTGGACGGCCGTCTGGAACGCGGGCAGCGAATAACCGAGTTCGAGCGGCGGCAGCGACTTCTTGGAGGAGCCGCTCTCCGTCTTGATGTAACCCGACTGTGTGACCGACACGAGCCGGGCGAGAGCCGGCCCCTCGGCATACGTGAAATCGGTGGAGCGCACGAGCACGGGATCCTCGCCGAGCGCGGGGAAGTGGTGGAACATCACTCCGATCACGGGCTCGCCGACTCCGATGTCGAAGAGGGGGGACTCCGATCACGGGCTCGCCGACTCCGACGTCAAAGAGGGGGGACTCCGATCACGGGCTCGCCGACTCCGATGTCGAAGAGGGGGGACTCCGATCACGGGCTCGCCGACTCCGATGTCGAAGAGGGGGGACTCCGATCACGGGCTCGCCGACTCCGATGTCAAAGAGGGGGGACTCCGATCACGGGCTCGCCGACTCCGATGTCGAAGAGGGGGACTCCGATCACGTGCTCGCCGACTCCGATGTCAAAGAGGGGGGATCTGGAGGGCGCTCCCGAAGATAGTGTTCTCCACCACGCTGTCGGCGGTACAGGGAAACGCCCGCCTGGCGTCCGGCGGTCTAGAGGAGGAGATCGAGCGTTTGTGAGCCGAAGCGGCGGAGGGCGACATCGCGATCGGCGGCGCGACGCTCGCCACCGAGGCGGCCGCGTTGGGTCTCATCGACGAGTATCCGCTCAGGGTCTTGCCGGTGCTGGTGGGCGGTGGCCGTCCCTTCTTTCCCCAACGCGAGGACCGGGTGAACCTCGAACTCATCGTGTCCCGTACCCTCAATTCGAGAGTGGTCTACCTCCGCTACCGCGTGGCCCGCTAGCCGACTCGTCCCGGCGAGCACAAGAAGGGACACGCCAGCCAACGGCAAACCGATCCACAGGTCTTGACGATTGCTCGTCGGACGTGGCGGCGCGGGAGCTCGAGGAGCCGGCGATTGCGACCGCATTCGAGCTGTCGGGGCTTTACAAGGGCCGAGGAGACGGCGCAGGACGGCTGAGCGGCGAGGCCAGGGCGGCGCGATTACCGCGCCGCCACGATCCGCCAGATCCCAGCGGGACCCACCACCCATCCAGGCTTCGGCCCCGGCGCGATCACCGCCGCGAGCGCCGCCTCCGGCCCGACCGCGCCCGTGTCCACGCGGCGCAGCGCCTTGCCGTCCCAGCGCAGGAGCGTCGAGCCGTCGCCCACGATCCACACCTCGTTCGGCCCGGTCGCCGAGACGCCGCGCAGGACAACCGGGTGCCGCCCGCCGCCCTCGCGCCCGAGGTGGAACGCCTCCACCGTGCTCGCTTTTGCGTGCAGCAGCGCGCCGCCGAGGCCCACCGCCCACGCCTCGCCGGGCCCCACGGCCGCCACGGAGAGCAGCGCCCCGTCAGGCCCGCGGTGGTGCGTGAAGGCGCGGCCGTCGAAGCGCACGAGCGTGCCCTCGCCCTCGGGCGACACGCGGCCCGCCACCAGGACGGTCGTGAGGCCACCCGCGAACCATACGTCGTCGTCGGCGCGGGCCGCCACGTCGGCGTAGGCCGCCGGCGGGAGGCCCGCCACGAGCCGGACGCCGCGCGGGCCCCAGGTCATCGCGCGGGGGAGGTCGCCGTCGGCCGCAGAGACGGTCCATACCGCGCCCGACGGCGCGGCCGCGACGGCGAGCAGGTCCGGCAGGGGCATGGGCTCGGAGGCCGCGCGGCCGCCCTGGAGCCGCAGAAAGCCCTCCGCCGCGAGCGCCGCGCCCTCGCCCGCGGCGACCGGCGCGAGGCAGTGCTGGCAGCCGAGCGTCTTCGGATTGCGCTCGGTGCATTGCGCGCAGAGGTTGCAGTCGGGCTCGGGCGCGTACCAGCAGAAAAAAGGCCCCGGCTTGGGCGCCTCGTAGAGCAGCCGCGCGCGGGCGCCGTCGTATTCGACGATCCGCGCGCCTTCGTGCAACCAAACGACCCCGCCCGGGCCCTCGGCAATGCCGATGGCCGTGCGGAGCGGCCGCTGGCCGTCGAGGTCGAGCACCACGCGCTCCAGGCGATACGACGTGTCGACGCCCGTCACGGGGAGCACGACGCTCGGCGCGGCGGCCGGCGGAGGGGGCGCGGGTGTGCCTTCGAGATCGGCCGCGGCCCGCGGCTCGGGCGTGACGTGCCAGAGGCCGGCCTCGCCGAAGAGCCACACGTCGCCGCGGCCGCTCCCGGTGACGGTGAGCTTCTCCGTCGGGTCGATCCCGAGGATGCGCCACCAGCGCGCGCCGTCGAAGTGCGCGACGCCGCCGAGGAAGCCCGTCGTCCAGACGTCGTCGCGGCCGCTGGCCCACGTGGACAGGGCGGGAAGGGGGCCCTCGGGGGGCTCGACGTCGGCGCCTTCGCTGTGCGCAAGCGCGGAGGCCTCCAGGGTCTCGTCGTCCGGGAGGATCCGGGGCGTGACGCCGCGGCCGAACGCGACGCAGACCTCGGGTTCGCTGGTGCAGAGGACCTCGCGGCCGCCCGCGCCGGATCCATGAAACAACTTCGTCCCGTATTCGATCTCGACCTTCGCGAACGTCGCGACGAGCTCGCGCCGCTCGCGGTAGGCCGCGCCGTCACGCTCGAGCACGCTCGGGCGCGCCACGCCGCCGCCCGCGCGCACGCCGAGCACGAGGAGCGCGCCCGTCGGGCTGCGCGAGAGGCTCTGGGCGAAGAACCTGCTCGGGCGTGCCGGCTCGCCTTCGGCGAAGACCTCCTTGGGGAACGACATCGACGGCACGCCGAGGTCGGACCAGGCCTTGCCGTCATAACGAAAAAGCCGGTCGTCGTTGGTCGGACCCTTCTCGGCACGGCCGAGGGTCCAGACGTCCCGGGGCCCCGTCGCGACGACGGAAAGGACGTGGTGAAAAGGTTCGGTCGCGTCGAGGCCCTCGCGCGCTGCGCGATGGGCCACCGTGGGCTTCCAGGGCGGCGGCGCGGGCGGGTCTTCGCCGGCCCCTTTGCCCTTCCGTTTGTCGAGGACCCGCACGCCCGCGGGAGGCTCCGCTTTTGCGCCTTCCCGCACGACGCCGCGGTCCACGGCCACGGCCCCTTCGCTCGTGCGCACGAGGAAGCCGCCCCCTGCTTGGGCTTCGATGCGGTCGACGGAGCCACGCACGCCGAGCTGGTAGAGGGGTTTTCCCGCAGCGTCGAGCGCGAGGAGGGAGCCGTCGGAGGCGCCGGTGAGCACCGTGCCGTCGATGCCGACCGCGACCTTGCGGTAGACGCCCGACGACGGCGAAAGCGAAGGGAAGCGGCGGACGCGCACGCTCCACGCGGGCTTGTCCTCCGCTCCGATCCGGGTCACGTGGTCCTCGTCCACGACGGCCACGACGCCGCCGCGCGCGTCGGCCTCGGAGATGTCGAGCAGGGGGCGCTCCTTCAGGTGGGTTCCATCGGCCGGATCGAGCTCGTGCAGGCGCTGTTTTCCCTTGGCCTGCGAGAGATCAAACGCGAACAGGCGAGGGCCGCCCGTCCCCGGCGACGCGGGCTTCGTCCCCGCGGGGCCCGGGAGGAAGAGGCGCCAGGTGAAACTGCTGCTTTCGAGCGGCGTCCTCCAGGTCTCGCGGCCTTGCTCGTCGAGGCGGAGGGCGGCGATCTTGGAGGAGTAATTCGGCCCGGGCATCCTCACGACGGCGAAGGCGCCGCCATCCGGCGCGCCCACGACCGCGACGACCTCGTCGAGAGGCACCTCGTACAGCTTGCTGCCGTCGGGGCCGTACCCGACGACCACCGTTTTTCGCTCGGTGCCCGTGAGCTCGATCCACGGCAAGGGAGGCGCGGCCACGGGGGCGGCCACGGGCGCTGCGGTCGGCACGAGCGTGGGCGCAGGCGGGGGCGACGGCGGCGCGGCGCTGCACGCGCTCGCGAGGAGCAGGGGGACGATCACGCGCTTCACGGTTTTTGCCCTCCCGACACGCGGAACACGGCGCCCGCGTACACATCCTCTTCGTCGCTGTCCGTGGCTTTTCGCAGCACGACCGAGCGGTCGGAGCCCACAGCCCAGAGCTCACCCGAGGGGCCACGCCACACGTTCTTGATGGCGAGCGGCGGCGCGGCGCGGCGGAGCGCGGCGCCATCCCAGTGGTAGAGCGCCTTCAGGCCCCAGAGCCAAAAGCCGCGCCCGTCGCTCCGCACGGACGTGGCGCCGGGCGTCTCGAAGCGCTGCCCAGAGCCCTTGTCGGGGTCCCAGCGGAGGAGCTCCTCTTGGTTCTCCTCGACCGCGCCGAGGGCCCACACCCCGTCGTTCGGGTCGACCCAGAGCTCGTTCATGGACGTGAGCCCCGAGGGCCACGGCGTCCAGGCGAGGCCATTGCCCCGCCACACGAAGCCGTCGTACGTCCAGAGCCAGAGATCCCCGGGCGAACGCGCCGCGATCTCCGCGCCGGCCGAATACCCCTGGTGCACGTCCTCGGGCAGGGGCACGCGGCGGCCGTCGATGAGGAGCAGGGTCCCGCCGTACCGATTGACGAGCACGGCGGGGCCTTCGAGGCGGAGCGAGGCGCCGTCGACGGTCAGCTCGCGAGCGCCCGGGCCGTCGCCGCGCCCGGCCGAGCCGGGGTAGACGAGGTCCTCCGACCCTTGCTCGCACGACCAGCGCCCCTTCTTGCCGAGCCGCGACTCCACCATGCTCGCGCGCATGCCGCCGGTCTCCACGAAGGCGCGGACGATCACGTCGTCGGGCGTGACGCGGATCGAGGACCACGTCGTGACCGGGAGCGCGCAGCTCGGGCCGAAGGGCTGGCAGCGCTCGACCGCCTGTTTCGAGCACATCGCAGGTTGCTTCGCGCAGTCGACGAGCGTGCCGCAGCAGCTATCGGTGAAACATCGGGGCGCGCCCCGATCGGCGAGGCGCGCGCCGTCCCACCAGAAGACACGGCCGTCGCCCGCGAGCATCCACACGTCGCGCTCGTCGCGCCCGGCCGCGTCGACGATCGTGGGCGTCTTCGGCGGCAGCACGACGGGCTCGAATCGGCCCGCGAACGCGGAGATCACGCCTGCGGACAGGTCGAGGGGGAGGGCGGGAAGCTCGTCGTCGTCGAGGAGGCTTCCGCCTTTTGGCGCGGCGCTCGGCGCTTCGGCTTTGGGGTCGGGCTTGGGCGCGGGCCGCTCCGCCGGGGCAGGGCGGGGCGAGCCGCTGCACGCGAAGAGCGCGACGAGGAGGGAGGGGGCGAGGACGCGCGCCGGGGGCGTTGGACCTAAGGGATTCGCCATGGGCAAAACAGGAAGGTCGACGATCCCCGAAGTTTCGTCAATGCGCTCGTGAGGCCCCCCCGGCCCGAGGCATTTACGTCCGACCGGGCGCGAGCCATGACCAAGCGTGGTGGAGGGTCAGGGCCAGGCGCCGGCGTACGGGCCAAGGGGGGCGACATGCAGCGGCGGACGTTCGGAGGAATCGGGCTCGTGCTCCTCGCCTCCCTGCTCGGGTGCGGCGACGGCGCGCAGAACGGGGTGTTTCCGTCGGGATCCGTGGAGGAGCGGAGGACACGCGCGCTGCTCGATCGCATGACGCTCGAAGAAAAGGTCGGCCAGATGAACCAGTACATCGCGCCGATCTACGCGCAGAGCCTCGATTCCCCCGATCCCGCCGGAAAGATCGACCCTCTGCTCGCGCAGGGGCTCGTCGGATCGTTCTTGTTCGTCACGGATGCCAGCGAGGCGAACGCGCTCCAGGAGAAGGCTTCACGCGCGCGGCTCGGGATTCCGCTGATTTTTGGGATCGACGCGGTGCACGGCCTCGCCCCCGTGCGGGGCGCGACGATCTTCCCGACGCCGATTGGCATGGCCGCGACGTTCGACGTCGACCTCATGGAGCGCAGCGGCGAGGTCACGGCGCACGAGATGCGGGTGACGGGGATGCATTGGGCGTTTTCCCCGGTCCTCGACGTGGCGCGGGATCCGCGGTGGGGCCGGACGGCGGAGACGTTCGGCGAGGATCCGTTCGTCGTCGCGGCCATGGGCAGCGCCCTCGTCCGCGGGTTGCAAGGCCCGGATCACGCGCATCTCCGGGTCCTCGCTTGCCTCAAGCATTTCCTCGGGCCTGGGTTGCCGCTCGGCGGCCGGAACATGGGGCCCATCGAGGTCTCGGAGCGCGCCTTGCGCTCGACGTTTCTCCCGCCCTTCCAGGCCGGCGTGGAGGCGGGGGCGCTCTCCGTGATGGCCGCGTACAACGACGTCAATGGGGTGCCGAGCCACGTCTCCGAGGAGCTGCTCACGAACGTCCTCCGGCACGAATGGGGGTTTCGGGGGTTCGTCGTGAGCGACTGGGAGGGCATCGAGATGCTCCACACGACGCACCACGTGGCGGCGTCGCAGAAGGACGCGATCCGGCAGGCGGTGCTCGCGGGCGTGGACATGCACATGCATGGCGAGGGGTTTTCGGAGCCGCTCGTCGAGCTCGTGCGCGAGGGCGCGGTCGGCGCCTGGAGAATCGACGAGGCCGCGGGGCGTATCCTGCGCGTCAAGCGCGCGCTCGGCTTGTTCGAGCGTCGGTATGTCGACGCGGCGCGCGCCGGCTCCGTGCTCGCGTCGCCGGGGCACCGCAAGGTGGCCCTGGAGGCGGCGCGGAAATCGATCGTGCTCTTGCGGAACGAGCAGGACCTCTTGCCCTTGCGCAAGAACCTGAAGAAGGTCCTCGTGACGGGGCCCAATGCCGACAATACGGCCTTGCTCGGCGACTGGACGGCGCCCCAGCCCGCGGAGAACGTGATCACGGTGCTGGAAGGCATTCGCGCGGCGGTCTCGCCGCAGACGGTGGTGCACTTCGTGGATGCGGGGCGGGTGTTCGAGGAGACGAACGAAGCGATCCAGCGCGCGGCGGACGAGGCCCGCGGCGCCGAGGTGGCCATCGTGGTGCTCGGAGAGAACGAGACACGCTACGACGACCGCGGCGTGCTCGATCGGCGGCGGCGCGAGCGCACCGGCGGCGAGGGCGCCGATCGCGCCGATCTCACGCTCGTGGGGCGGCAAATGGATCTCGTCCGCGCGATCGTCGAGACGGGAACGCCGACGGTCGTGGTGCTCGTCAACGGCCGTCCCCTCGCCATCCCCTGGATCGCCTCGAATGTCCCCGCCGTGCTCGAAGCCTTCGAGCCGGGCCTCGCCGGCGGCCAGGCCGTCGCGGAGGTGCTCTTCGGCGATGTGAGCCCGAGCGGCCGGCTGCCGATCTCGATTCCGCGAAGCGTGGGGCAGTTGCCCGTCCATTACGATCACCCGCGATCGGCCGAGAGCCCTTACGTGGACGAGAGCTTCGAGCCGCTCTACGGATTCGGTCACGGGCTCAGCTTCACCCGGTTCGTGTATGCGGACCTGCGGGTGCCCGAGCGAACGAGGCGAGGGGAGGACGTCGTGATCTCCGTCGTCGTGCGCAACGCAGGGGCGCGCGCGGCCGACGAGGTGGTGCTCCTGTTCGTAAGCGACGTCGTCGCCAGCGTGACCCGGCCGGTGCGCGCGCTGCGCGGCTTTCAGCGGGTGCACCTCGCGCCGGGGGAACGCCAAGTCGTGCAGTTCCGGATCCCCTTCGCGTCGCTCGCCGTGCACGATCGGCGCATGGAGCGGGTCGTGGAGCCGGGAACGTTCGAGGTGTCGATCGGCGGCCTGCGCGGGTCGTGGATCGTCGAGCAAAAGTGACCTCGATCCACGACCCACGGGCCTGCCGCTCGTGTAGCCTGGCATCGTGGATCGCCTTCTCGCTCTCCCCTGGTCGACGCTCGGCGTCGGGGCGCTCTCGCTCGTGCTTTGCCTCGTGCTCTTCGTCGCGTGGATCCTCGCGCGGAGGCCGGTGCAGCGCATCGACGCGATCGTCGCGGGCCGCGGTCCCCTTCGGCGAGGTGCCGCCAGCATCGGCGGCGAGGTCGAGCTCGCGCCCGACGAGCTGCTCCCGCTCGACGTGAAGATCACGCAGACAGGGGCGCCCAAAACGATCTTCTACTCGCCGAAGGAGAACGTGCGGGATGTGCGCCGCGTGCACTACATGAAGTGGGAGACGGTGGGCGAGGAGGTCGTGGCGCGTCCCTTTTTCGTGCGGCGCGCCGACGGCGAGCGCGTCCGGGTCGAGCCGCCGCCGAACGTGAAGTTTCGCGGCAAGATGGATGTCTGCGTCGAGCACACCGAGCACCTCTGCACCTTCGAGGCGCGGCTGCGTCCGGGGGACAAGGTGTACATCGAGGGGACGCTGTCGCGGCCCGAGCCGCGGCCCCGGCCGCCGGAGCCGGAGCCGGAGCCGGAGAGGAAGGGCGGCGGCTATCGCGCGGCGGCCCCACGGGAGCGGGAGGAGGTCGCCGACGAGCCGCCGCCGATGTGGGTCCTCGGTCCGCCGGAAGGCAAAACCATGCGAATCACGCGGCAGCCTTTCCAGCGGCCGATCCCCGGCGCCGCCGAGCGACGGCGCGTGCGCGAGCTGGGCGTCGGCATCGGGGTTGTCGCGGCGCTCGGCGTGCTCACGCAGATCTTGCTGCAACTGCCGCTCGTGGAATGGGCGTACGATGTGATCGCCGTCGCCGCGGGCGTGGTGCTCCTGCTCGCCGCGGCGATTTTCCTCGAAACCAACACGCTCACCGAGCCTGAGGAAGGGCTCACGGCGGCGGTCACACAAAAACGCGCCGTACGCCCGACCGTCACGCCGTGGCCCTCGCCGAGCCTCCCGGGCGCGGGCCCGTTCGCGGGTTCGAGTGATCCGGACGCGGGGCTCGGGACCGGCGTGGACGAGAATGGCGAGCCGTATGGTAGGATTGGCTAGGTTCGTCCGATGAAACGTGCTCCGTTCTGGTTCCTCGCGCTCGTCGCGTGCGGCGGCGCCCCCGCCTCGCCTTCGGCCCCTTCCGCCGGATCCGCCTCTCTCTCCGCGAAGGCCACGCCCGGGGATCTGCCGGCGGCTTCGCTCCTGCCACGGCCGACGTTCGACCTCCCGGCCGCCGCGGGCCCGGCCGCTTCGCTCGCAGACGTCCTCCGGGCGAGCCGCGGCATCGTCGTCGGCACGGTCTCCGACATCCACGCTATGACGCGTCCTTGCGCGGTCGACCTCGTCGTCGACGTGCGCCCGGAAATGCAGCTCCTCGGCGAGGTGTCCCGGGGACCCGAGCAGCGCCGGCTCCTCGTTTCGTTCCCCCGGGCCGCGGAGAAGGAGGGGTGCGAGCGCAGCCCGCTCAGGTATCGCGGCGCCCCCGCGCTGTCGCGCTTCGCCGTCGGGCAGCGCCTCGTCTTTTTCGTGGGCGGGCGCCGCGAGGCGGAGCGTGATCCTGCGCTCCCCGCGCCGCGATGGCATGCGCAGGGCCTCCACGATCCCTCCCTCGACGGCGACGACCTGCTCGGGGTCGCGGACGTGGACGAGATCCCCGCGATCGTGCGCCAGCGCGGGCCGCTCGTCACCGACGCGCAGCTCGCGCCCCTCGCGGGAAAACCGTCCTTTCGGGTCCAGGGCGACGTCGCGATCGACGCCGCGACGGGCCTCGCGTGGCAGCGGGACGTCGCGAAGACCGAGCTCGGGATCGTCGCGTCCACGCGCCATTGCGAGAACCTCGTGCTCGGGGGCCATGACGATTGGCGCTTGCCTCGTTCCTTCGAGCTCGCCTCCATCGTCGACCACGGCCGCGGCAGCCCCGCGCTCGATCCCGCGGTGTTTCGGGGTCCGCCCGAAGGCCTGCTCTGGGCCAGCACCGAGGACGCGGGCGCCCCCTGGGTCCTCGACGTCGCCGATGGCAATCTTCATTCGACCCATTACGACGATCCGAGCCCGTACGGGAAATACAACGTTCGCTGCGTGCGCTCCGCGGAAGGCCCCTCGCTGCGCGCCGCGCTCCCCTTCGCGCGGTACCGGCGCGCGGGGGGGCTCGTCGAGGACGCCCTCCAGCGGCTCGCGTTTTCGGGGGCGATCGCCGCGCCCATGCGCTGGGCGGAGGCGAACACGTTCTGCGCGGCGAAGGTCGAGGCCGGCCACGACGATTTCCGGCTGCCCACGGTGCGCGAGCTCGTCACCTTGTCCGAAGTGTACGATTGCGAGGAGCTCTGGAAGGACGAGCCGGAGGGGGAGGATGGCCTCTGGACGTCGACGCTCGATCCCGCGGACAAGAGCCACGCGTTCCGGGTGCGAAGCCTCTGCTCGGCGCAGTCCTGGGCCGAGCCGACGGTCGGGCCGCCCGCGCTCGCGATGGAGGGCGAGGACCACGCGCGCTTCCGGGCCCTGTGCGTGCGCGACCTGCCGCCGATCCCCAAGGCCGGAGCCCAGGTGCAGAGCCGCTACCCGAGCGGCCACGTCTTCGCCGAGGGCGCGTTGCGGAACGGGAAACGGCACGGCACGTGGACGTACCACCACGATCAGGGCCTCCCGTGGATGCGCCTCGAATACCGGGACGGCGTCCTCGACGGGACATTTTCGGTTTTTTATGACAGCGGCGAGCGGCTCGCCGAAGGCGCGTTCGCCGCCGGTGCGCCGGCCGGCACGTGGACGCATTTCGACATGCTGGGCCGGCGCGCGTCCGTCGTCGCGCACGAGCGGGGCGAGCGGTCCGGGCGCTCCACGACGTACACGCCCGAGGGGGCGAAGGTCGCGCGGGAAGAGACCTGGGTCCGGGGCCTCCGGCAGGGGACCGTCGTCGAATACGACGAGGAGGCGGGGACGAAGACGCGCGTGGCGCACTACGAAGCCGGCCTCCGCGAAGGCGCCGTCGAGACGTTCCACCCGAACGGCGCGCGCGCCATGGTCGGCCAGTATCGAGGCGACAAACCGGACGGCACGTTCACGCGGTTCCACGCGAACGGCGCGCGGGCGGCCGTGTTCTCGTTCCGCGGCGGCGCGATCGACGGCCCGTACGAGTCCTGGCACCCGGACGGCAAGCCCTACGAAAAAGGCGTGTATCGCGACGGCCTGCGCGACGGCGCTTGGACCGCGCTGTATCCCTCGGGCAAGCGCGTTGCGGAGGGGCATTACCAGCGAGGCACGGGGACGCTGCGGGAGTTCTACGAGAATGGAAAGCCGCGGTCCGAGCAGCCGCAGGTGGGCGGGCTGCGCGAAGGGGTGACCGTGTTTTTCCGCGAAGACGGCTCCAAGGACCACGAGGTCGGCTTCTCCCGCGACACCCTCGACGGCATCTGGCGCGACTACGACCCGAGCGGGCGATTGACGTTCGAACGGCACTTCGAAAAGGGTCGGGAGCACGGCCCCTACGTGCGGTTTCATGCGAATGGCCAGAAAGACGAGGAGGGATCGTATGCGCACGGGCTGCATGTCGGCCCCTACCGGAGCTGGGACGAGGAGGGCAGGCTCTCCGAGGAGGGCGAATACCAGGGCGGCCTGCGCCACGGGACGTGGACCGATTTCGTCGACGGCAAGCCCGTCCGGCGGAGCTTTTACGAGCGGGGGGTCGAGGTGCGGGATCCCGAGTGGGTCAGGTCCCGCTGATCGCCGCCTCGGGCCGCTCGGTTCAGGTCGCTTGACTTTGTAAGTCAGTCGCCTTGAATCTTCTCGCCGAAGTTCTGGTACGTTGGGGATCGGATCATGGCCAGCCCGAGGAAGCAGACGCACGGAAATGAGACCCGCGAGGTCATCCTCGCCGCCGCCGAGCGGCTCTTCGCCGAGCACGGCGTGGCGGCGGTCTCGAACCGGCAGGTGAGCGAAGCGGCAGGGCAGGCGAACAACTTCGCCGTCGGGTACCACTTCGGCACGAAGGCCGACCTCGTGCTGGCCATCGTGCGCCGGCACGCGCCCTCGATCGAGCTGCGGCGCGCGGCGATGATCGCGGCGATCAAGGGGTCGTCGAAGCTGCGCGACTGGGTCTCCTGCCTCGTGCAGCCCACGACCGAGCACCTCGCCGCGCTCGGCAGCCCGACCTGGTATGCCCGCTTCATCGCCCAGGTGACGACCGATCCCACCCTGCGGCAGCTCGTGATCGACGAGGCGATCGCCTCGTCTTCGATGCAGGAGATCATCCAGGGGCTCGACCGGATGATGCCGGTCCTGCCCGCCGAGGTGCGCGAGGAGCGCGCCGACATGGGCCGGCAGCTCATCGTGCACATGTGCGCCGAGCGCGAGCGCGCCCTGCAAGCGGGCACGGCCACGCCGCGCGCAACATGGGAAGAAGCCGCGGTGGGGCTCGTGGATGCCCTGGTCGGGTTGTGGCAGGCTCCCTTCACCCCGACGAAATGACCGAGCGACCTGGCACGACAAACCAAGGGAAAGGAAACATCGACATGCGCGTAATCGTGGACGAGGACAAGTGCTGCGGGGCAGGGCAGTGTGTGCTGCTCGCGCCGAAGGTGTTCGACCAGCGGGACGACGGCATCGTGATCCTGCTCGACGAATCACCCGCGAAGGAGCTGCACACGGTCGTGCGCGAGGCGGCGACCGTGTGCCCCGCGGCTGCGATAAGGCTGGAAGAGAACGAATGACGTCGCCGACGAGCGTGCTCGTCGTGGGCGCCTCCGCAGGCGGCTTGTCCGTCGCGGAGGCGCTGCGGCGCGAAGGGTTCACGGGCAGCCTGACGCTCCTCGGCGCGGAGCGGCACTTGCCCTACGACCGGCCGCCGCTCTCCAAAAAGGTGCTGGGCGGCGCCTGGAAACCCGAGCAAACGCAGCTCCGGCCCGAGAGCGCGCTCGCGAAGCTCGAAGCCGAATTCGTGCTCGGCGACCCCGCGGTTCGCCTCGATGTGGGCGCGCGCGAGGTCACGACCGCCTCGGGGCGCGGCCTGCGCGCGGACGTGATCGTGCTGGCCACGGGCCTCGAGCCGCGCCGGCTGCCGGGGCAGGAGGCCTGGGCCGGCGTGCACGTGCTGCGCACGGTCGACGAAACGCTCGCCTTGCGGGCCGATCTGCTCGCGGGGCCGCGGGTCGTCGTCGCGGGCGACGGCGTGCTCGGCACGGAGATCGCCGCGACCGCGCGCGGCATGGGCCTCACGGTGACGGTGGTCGGCCCGCAATCGGCGCCGCTTGCGAGCCTGATCGGATCCCAGGTCGGCGGGTATCTGGCGAAGCTGCACGTGGATCAAGGGGTCGAGCTGCGGCTCGGGATCGGCGTGGCGGAGCTCGTCGGCGCGGCGGGGCGGGTCTCCGGAGTGCGGCTGGCGAACGGCGAAGTGCTGCCCGCAGACGTGGTGGTGGTGGCGATTGGCTCGCGCCCGGCGACGGGATGGCTCGCGGGGAGCGGGCTCGTGCTGGGCGATGGAATCGTGTGTGATTCACGGTGCCAGGCGGCGGCGGGCATTTACGCGGTCGGCGACGTGGCGTTCTGGCACCACGAGGGGTTCGGCGCGGGCATGCGGCTGGAGAACCGAACGAATGCCGTCGAGCAGGCGATGGTGGTGGCGGCCAACATCCTCGGCAAGGACCGGCCGTACACGCCGGTGCCGTATTTCTGGACCGATCAATTCGACGCCAAGATCCAGGTGCACGGCTTCCTGCCGGCCGACGCCGAGGTGGCGATCGTGGAAGGGGATCCCGCGCTGCGGCAGTTCGTCGCGCTTTACGGGAGCCGCGGGAAGGTCACCGGGCTGGTCGGGTGGAACATGGTGAAGCAGACCCGGCAGCACCGGCAGCACGTGGTGGAGGGGACGGCGTGGAGCGAGGTGGCCGCCGCGGCGCGGATGACCTCGACCTGAAAGAGGTCAGAGCGCCTCGATGAGGCTCACTTTCCAAAGCGAGCAGGTCTCACGTTTGCCCCCGGCCGGCGAGCGTCCGCCGGTGATGCGCACCTTCGCGCCCACGCCCACCACCTTGCCGTCGCTCGTGTGGAGCTTGAGGTCCTTGTCCGAGAAGCTCTTCGGCAGCCGCTCCATCTGATTCTTGCTGTCGCCGACGGGCACGTCGGCGTTGACGCGTTTGCCCTTGCCGTCGGGCTCGGCGAAGAGGTTGAAGTCACACGTGTCACTGCAAACTTTCACCGAGCTTCGCAGCGGTCCGACGTAGCCCTCGATCGCCACTTTTTTCGTGACGTTCAGGCCCTTTTCCATGGTGGGGTCGAACTCGGCGCTGCAGACGTTCTCGAACGTGACGGGCGTGCCGGGCTTGGGCTTCTCGCAGCCGAGGCCAAGGGTCGCGAGCAGGGCCGCGGCGGCGAGACCAAAGAAGAGGCGGGTCGCTGGAAGACGCATCGTACCGCGGACGTTATCCGAAACCGGTCGGCGCGTTCACATCTTTGTGTACCTCTCTCCCATCGTGGTACGGACGACATCTCATGCGGCGATTTCTCGGCTCGATGCTCGCCCTCGCGCTCGCTCCTCTGGCCTCGGCCGACGCCGCGCCGAAAGAGCCTCGCGCGGGGCTCGCGTATTACGCGAATCCGCGCACGCTCTCCCACGTGGCCGCGAAATTCGGTCTTTCGGTCGACGAGATCGCGCGGCTGAACGGCATCAAGAACAAGGACAACTTTCATCGGTACGGGCTCGTCTTGCCCGACGTCCCCTCGACCCGAAAGCTGCCGCGTTATGTGCCGTGGACGCCGGCACGCCAGCGCGTGGCGTGCCCGGTCACGCCGTGGAAGTTCGTCGCGGCCACCGCGGGGAAGGGTTGTACGGATGCCTTTTGCGGGACCGGCCCCGACGGCGGGCGAGCGTGCCTGTGCCGCGACGATCAGGGCGATACGTCGATGGTCCTCACCACGAACGGCAAGTCCCTGCGCCTGCCCATGGACGTCTCCTACTTCAATCCGTGGGGATCGAGCTTCGTGGACGTGGCGTCCGCCGATCTCGACGGTGACGGCTCGCCCGAGGTGATGCTCTCGGTGCTGCGAACGGTCTCGAATGGGCTCGGCGAGGAGTATCGCCCGCTCATCGTCGTTCGCGACGGCCAGGAAATGCTGCGCTACGACAGCGGCATGTTCACCGCGAAGACGGCGCTCGTGCGCGTGGGCAAGCAGTGCCACCTCGCCACGGCCCACTGGGAAGAAGTGACCCATCCCCTCAAAGGGACGGCCCTTCACCTCGTGGAGCGCACGTTCGACCCGACGAACCTCCGTGTCGACCGCGAGATCACGGGGATTCGCGCCGGCGAAGCCAAGATCTACGAGCTTCCTTTTGATCCGCTCGCCCCACGCACCCTGCCCACGCAGTCGGGCACGGTGGTCAAGATCTTCCGCGAAGACGTCGGCACGACGATCAAAATTCGCACGGCCTCGGGGACGAAGATCCTGCCCAATGCACGCCTCGGCGACGCGAGCACTGGGCGCGTGCTCCCCTTGGGCCTTGTTCCGAGCAAGGTCCCGAAGGGAGAAGCGGTCTTCGGTCGCTCGCACGATTCCGATATCGTGTGGCTGCCCGACCCGAGCAAACGATAGTTGTCAGCGCGGGTGGCGTTGCGCGGCGAATTGCTCCACGCGCGCCTTGCTCCAGATATCCATCATCCAGCCCGGGTATTCGGCGCGCAGCTTGCTCACCTCGTCGAGCAGCTTCCGTTCCTCGGCGTCCAAGGTCACGTCGACGGAGGCGAGTGTATCGCTGAGCTGATCGACACGTTTGGCGCCGAGGATGACGCTCGTGACGGTCTTCTGGTGCAAGAGCCATGCAATGGCGAGCTGCGCCACGGTGACGCCTTTGCGCGTCGCCATGGCGGCGAGCGCGTCGACGATGTCGTACCCGCGCTCGGGATCCACGGGCGGAAACGCGAACGCCGTGCGGCGGCTGCCCTCGATCTCCCGCTGCGCGCGGGTGTATTTGCCGCTCAGGAACCCCCCGGCGAGCGGGCTCCAGACGAGCAGGCCGAGGCCCTCGCTTTGCAACATCGGCACGATCTCGCGCTCCAGATCCCGGCCCGCGATCGTGTAATATGCCTGCACCGAGGCGATCTTCGCGAATCCATGCAACGCCGAGAGGCCGAGCGCCTTGGCCATTTGCCAGGCCGCCCAGTTGGAGACGCCGATGTAACGGACGAGCCCTTGGCGCACGAGATCCGAGAGGGCCTCGAGCGACTCCTCGATGGGCGTGGCCGGATCGAAGCCGTGGAGTTGATACAGATCGATGTGATCGAGCTGAAGCCGTTCGAGGCTCGCGCGGGCGGCGTCCAGGATGTGACCCCGCGAGGAGCCGTGGCTGTTCGGGCCCCGACCCGCCGGGCCGAAGACCTTGGTGGCGACGACGATCTCGCTGCGCCGGACGCCGAGGTTCTTGAGCGCCTGGCCCGTGATACGTTCGGAATGACCTTCCGAATAGGTGTCCGCCGTATCGAGGAAATTGACGCCGGCTTCGAGCGCCTTCGCCACGAGCGCGTCCGCCTCCGCTTGCTGGACCTGGCCGAGGAAACCAAAGGGCCCCTGTCCGCCGAACGTCATGGTGCCGAAGCAAAGCTCCGAAACGTAAAGACCGGTGCTCCCAAGCTTGTTGTAGCGCATGAATCGCGACCTCCGACGCAGGGTATAGCCGTGCGCCTACCTTTCGAGTAGACTTCACGATCGGAAAAGGCTCATGAGCCACGTTCAACGATGAGACGAGAAGACTGGCCCGATCTCGTGGCCTTCGTGGCCATCGCCGAAGAGCAGAGTTTTACGCGGGCCGCGGCGCGCCTCGGCGTGTCCACGTCGGCATTGAGCCACGCCATGCGCGCCCTCGAAGAGCGCGTCGGCGTGCGCCTCTTGACCCGCACCACCCGCAGCGTCGCCCCGACGGACGCGGGCGAGCGGCTCCTCGCGACGTTGAAGCCGGCCCTGGACGACGTCGCGTCGGCGGTGGAGTCGCTCGGGACGCTGCGTGAAAAGCCCGCCGGGCACGTGCGCCTGACGGTGCATTCGCTGGCCATGCGGTCGATCACGCCGCGCTTGCCCGCGTTTGCCCGCGCTTTTCCCGACGTCGTCGTGGACATCACGGTCGACAACGAGAGGACCGATATCGTCGCGCACCGCTTCGACGCCGGCGTTCGTTTCGGGGAGCTCGTCGACAAGGACATGGTCTCCGTGCGCATCGGCCCGGACGAGCGCGGCATCGTGGTCGCCTCGCCGGCTTATTTCGAGCGGTTTCCTCCGCCGAAGAAGCCCCAGGACATCGCCAAGCATCGTTGCCTCTGCGCGCGGCTCTCGCCCGGGGGGCCCCTCTATCGGTGGGAGCTCGAAAAACGGGGGCGATCCGTGCGCGTCGCGGCGCCGCCGGTCTTCATCACGAACGACAGTGACGCGCTGCTCGCGGCGGCGCTCGCAGGGATGGGCCTCGCCTATGTGATGGAGTCGGTCGCGTTTCCGCACCTGCGTTCGGGCGCGTTGGTCCAAACGCTCGAGGATTGGTGTCCGCCGTTTCCGGGGAGCTTTCTCTATTATCCGAGCCGCCGCCAGCTTACGCCGGCCTTGCGGGCGTTGATCGAGGCGCTCCGGTACCCCGCGCCGGTCGGTAGGGAAGGTTAGGAGACGAGCGCGAAGGTGACCGTCAATGGCAAATGGTCCGACGGCTCGCTCGCGGACGGCATCACGGTATCACGGCGGAGGCGCGGGAGGGCGCCGGGGCGTGGGTCGAGCCGGCCAGCGGAATGAAGCAGATAATCGATTTTGCGCGGGCGGCCGTTGATCGCGGTCGTGTCCCACGGTCGCTGCGCGCGGCAGCTCTCGGCGAGGCCACGCTCGTAGGCCGCGGCGAGCACCACGCTCTGCGAGGTCGCATTGAAGTCCCCGGCGACGAGCCAGGTGACGTCGGCGGGGGCGGCGTCGCGGGAGGCGAGGAGCTCGCGCATCTGGCGGTACCCGAGGTGCTCGTCAGTCGGCGTGCTGTCGGGCTGCCATGTCAGGTGGGTCGTCGCGACGTGGAGGGGCCGGGAATCCACGGTGAGGCGCGTGATGAGCGCGAGGTCGTCGTCGCCCGGCCGGTGCGCCTCGAAATGCAGCACGTCGTGGCTGTGCCAAGCGAAGACCGTGCGACGCGCGAACAGGGCCGAGCCTTCGCGGCGGCCGGTCCGCTGCGCGTACGCACTCGCGTGGGTCGCGTCGAGGCGGGCGCAGAGCGCCTCGTACAGGTCGGGCTCGACCTCCTGCAGGCACCAAAGGTCGGACCCGAGGGCGTCGATGCGCGCGAGCAGGCGGGCGCGGCGGGTCGCGGGATCGAGCGCGTCCGCCGGCGAGTCCCGGTAGCGATCGGGCCGCATGTAGCACTGGGCGAGCACGTTGTAGGTCGTGGCCGAAAAGGTCGTCGTCATCGAGCGCAACCGTAGGGCCCCGCGGCCGCAGCGACCAGGACACGATTCCGGACATGTTCGACCTGCCGCTCGACTTGTGCGACGCTCGACCCCTCGGGTGTGCCCACGATGAAGCGCTTCGTTTGGTTTCTCCTGGCCATCGCTCCCCTCGTCGTGGTCCCCGCGGCGTTCACCGCGGTCCTCGCCACGGGATCGCCCGTCCTCCGCGCCACGATTCCCATCGAGGCCCACGCGCGAAGTCACTGCACGTGGCATTGCCACAACCACGGCTGCACCCACGCGCCGCACCTCCCGCGCGCGCTCGCGGGTGACGAGGGGGTGTACGGCGCGACGATCGCAGGCCTGAAGGCCGCGGGGAAGGCCGTCGTGCCCAAGGATCCCCACGTGGGCTACGGCGTGGTGAACCTCGCCGTGTTCTGTGTGGCGTGGCCGGGGATCATGTATGCGCTCTACCTCGTGGCCCTCGCGCAACGGCGCAAGATTCGCGCGCTCCGGCGAGGTGCGCCGTGAGAGACCTCGGGATCGCCATGTACGCCGCGTGCGTGGACTTCATGATTCGCGCGGCCGCGCTCGCGGGGGCGACGTACCGCGACGCGAACGCCTTCCTGTTCTTCGTGCTCTGGCCCGTGGTGACGGTCGTGCTGCTCGGGGTCGTCGCGTGGCAAGCCGTCGTGCTGCGGCGGCTCGAGCGTCGCCGATGAGACGTTCAAAGCCCGCGCGTGTGCTCCGGCCGGAGTCGGATTCGGCCGGAGAGCGCGGCGTCGATGACGTCGAGGATCCGCGCGCGATCGTGCGGGAGACGTCCCCCGATGGGCAGGTAGTTCGACGCGTGATTCGTCCGGAAAAGCGCCTCCGTGGGCGTGGCCTCGGCGACGAAGGTGCGCAGCTCGCGAAGCAAGCCGTGTACGTCCGGTAAAACGAAGCGGCCGCGTCGCTCCAGCGTGGCGAGGGGGGTGTCGGGGACGACGGTCAGCGTGAGCGCCGCGAGGTAATCGGGATCCATCGCGGTCGCGAGGCGCGCCGAGGCACGCGCGTGCTCGTCCGTGCGCTCGGTGCTGCCTGCGCCGAGGAGGAAAATCGCCGAGGTCTTCAGGCCCGCGGCGCGGGCGCGGCGCGCCGCCTCGACGTGATCGTCGAACGAGGAGCCCTTGGCGATTCGCTTGAGCACGAGGTCATCGCCGGATTCGGGGCCGATGTAAAGAAGCGCGAGGCCACGCTCGCGCAAGGTGCGGAGCTCGTCGCTGGTTTTCTCCAGCAAATTGGTCGCCATCGCATAACAACTCACCTGCCGGAGGTTCGGAAAGGCGCGGCGGCAGGCGTCGAGGAGGGGGAGCCAATGGTCGAGGGGCAGGACGAGGGCATCCCCGTCGGCGACGAAGACCTTTTCCACGTGGTCGCCGAAGGCCGCGCCCGCGGACGTGATGTCGTCCAGCGTCTCGGCGAGGTCGCGGATCCGAAAGGTCTTGTCCCGGTACATGTCGCAGTACGTACACTTGTTCCAGGAGCAGCCGATCGTGGCCTGCAAGATGTACGAGTGCGCCTCGCTGGGCGGACGGTAGAGCTTGCCTTCGTAACGCATGGCCGCGAGGAGCCTACCATGGCGAGGCGGAATCTCATCGTGAAGCCGCTTCGCTGGGGCTTTGCCCCAGGCCCCAGCAGGGGCTATCCGCCCCTGCACCCGGACCAGCCAGGGGCTGGACCCGAGGTCGATGAACTGCGCAATGCGCAGTTCATCGAACAGGCCCCCGGTCAAGACCGGCAGCAACGTTGCCAACCGAGACAGGCGCGCAGCCGTCCAGCGGGCCGGTGGCAAGACCATGGGGGGGTTTGCTGGCGTTGGTTCGATGGGCTGCGCGATACGCAGTTCATCGATGAGGCCGTGTCTTCAAGCTTGGGGGCCGAGCCCAAAAGTGACGGGCACGTGTGTGCGAGGGATGGGGGCATGTGTCCGAAGAGACGACGTCGAGTCTCCGGAGACACGAGGTCGTGCCTTGGAGGAACGGGGACGTGTCTCTGGGGCGTGCCGTCGACCCTCCGGAGGTACGAGGCCGTGCCTTGGAGGAACGGGGGCGATGGAAGGGGCGACGGGCTCGTGGCGTCGAGAGATGGTCACGATGCAGGAGACCATCGGCTCATCGCCCGAAGACCTACGGCCCCATCACGTGGAGGGACGGAGCCGTGCTGTTTGGAACGTGAGGCCACCACGTCACGCCACGACGTCCTGCGACGAGACGTTGGCCGCCGACCTATCAGCGCTGCGGCCTTTGGTAGGCAGGCTCATCCCTGGCCTTGACCGGCGGCGGCGTTCCCCACCAAGACAGCCGCGCTGCGGCTTCTGCTGTCCCCCCGGCTTCTTCGTCGGCCTGTTTGAAAAACTGCGCACCGCGCAGTTTTTCAACCCTGGGTCCAGCGCCTCGCTGGTCCGGGGTCGAGGGGGCGGACAGCCCCCCGCGGGGTCCGGGGCAGCGCCCCGGGCGCGACACTTCCCAGCGGAGACCCATGCTCAGCCCGTAGAGCAGCCTACTTTCCCGACGGCGTGCCCGATCGTTTCTCGGAAAAACCGTGCTCTTCGAGCTTCGCGTAGAGCTGCGGGCGCGGAATGCCGAGGAGCTTCGCGGCCAGGGTGCGGTTGCCGTCGGCTCGCTGGAGCGCGGACGCGAGCAAGTCCCGCTCCAGCCGAGCCACGGCCTCGCGCAGCGGCAGGCCGAGGTAGCGGTTCATGGGCTCGGTCGGGGACGCGGGGGTCGCGAGCTCGGGCGGGAGGGCGCCTTCGTCGATGACCTCGCCGTGGCACATCTCGGCCGCGCGGCGGACCACGAGGAACAGCTCACGGACGTTGCCCGGCCAGTCGTGACGCACGAGCGCGGCCATTGCTTCCTCGGAGATCGCGCGTGCACGGGTCCCCACGATCGCCCGCGAGACGAGCAGCGGCACGTCGCTGCGGCGCTCGCGCAGCGGTGGAACGGTGATTTCGAGGACCGCGAGCTGGTAATAAAGCTCCGCGATCAGAGGGACCTCCAGTGAGCCGGACGCGAGCCGCACCAGCGTGACGACGCGGACCGGCGGCGATTCGGAGAGCCAGGCGGCGAACGCGCCTTGCGCTGCCGGCGCGAGATCCCCGGTGCCGTCGACGAGCAACGTCCCGCCCGCCCGCGCGCCTGCGAGGAGCCCGCGGAGCTCGGCGGCGTCTGTCGACGGATCGACACGCACGACGACGAGCGGCTCGCTGGCGCGGCTCGAATACTCGTGGATCGCGCGGGCCACGAGCTCCTTGCCGGCGCCGGGCTCGCCCTTGACGAGGACGGGGGCCTGCGATCCGGCGGCGCGGCCGATGAGCTTCCAGACCGCGTGCATGGCCGCGCTCCGCCCCACGAGCGGCGTGCTCTCCGCGTGCGCCGGAGCGGCCGCCGGAGGCGCGCGCCGCTGCTTGACGGCGCGCGCGACGGTGGCGACGAGCCGCTGCAAATCGAAGGGTTTTGTCAGGTAATCGAAGGCCCCGTCGCGCATCGCCTCGATGGTGCGCTCGCCGTCGTCGTACGCGGTGGCCACGATCACGGGCAGATCGCGGTGTTTGCCCGTCCGGAGCTCGCGCAGGAGCTCGAGGCCGCTGCCGTCCTTGAGGCGGATGTCGACCAGGGCGCAGTCGAACGTGTTCGGCTCGTCGAGCCGCGTCCGCGCCTCGGCCAGGCTCGCGGCCGCGACGGTCGTGTGACCCACGCGCGCCAGGGCCGTCGCGAGCCCGAGCCGGATGCCTTTTTCGTCGTCCACGATGAGCACGGTGCTCATGCCGCGCCTCCTTCGGCCGGAACGGAGAGCTCGAACCGCGTGACGCCGCCCTCGCGCTGGTAGGTGAGCCGCCCGCCGCTCGCCACCGCGATGGCCCGCGACACCGCGAGGCCGAGCCCCGTGCCCTCGGGTTTCGTCGTGAAAAACGGCTCGAAGAGCTCGGAGGCGCGATCTTCGGGGACGCCGTCGCCGTCGTCCTCGACCGTCAGCACCGACAAGCCCCCGCGCCGCTCGATCTGCACGCGCACCTCGGCCCCCGCGGGCGACGCCTCGACGCCGTTCTTGACGAGGTTGTCCACGGCGCGCGCGCAAGCGTCGGGGTCGACGACGGCGCGCGCGCGGCCGCTCACGGCCAGGGAGACGCCTCGCTCCTTCGCCCAGGTCGAGAGCAACACGAGCCGCCGATCGACCACGTCCCGGAGTTCGGTGTCCACGCGCCGGCCGATCCGGCGGCCGCTGACGACCAGGAAATCTGTGAGGAGGCGATCGAGCCGCGTGATCTCTTCGTCCACCGCGTCGAGCTCCTGCGCGACCTCGGCCGGGACGCCCTCCGAGGTGCGCGCCATGTCGACGCGCAGCTTGATCGACGCGAGTGGATTGCGGACCTCATGCGCGACGCCGGCGACGACCCGGCCGAGCGCGGCCAGGCGTTCCTTGCGGCCGAGCTCCTCGGCGAGCCGCTCCCGCTCGCGCTCGGCCGCGGCGAGGCTCGCCGCCAGGCTCGCGACGCCCTCGGCCACGCTCGAAAGCTCGGCGAGCGCGGGGCGCGGCACCTCGGCTGTGAGATCCTCCTCCAGCGCCGCGAGCGAGCGCTTGAGCCCGCGTGCCCCGCGCGTGGCGGCGATCACGGTGCCGAGCGCGATCCCGCCAAGCAGCACGGTCGCCGACGTGAGGAGGCCTGCGATGAGGCGCCAGGTGCCGACGAGCTTGGACATCGACACGGTGTAGGCGACCCAGAGCAAACGACCGTCGGCGCTCCGCCGCGCGCCGAGGAAGAGCGTGCCTTCTTCGACGTCGAGCGCCCCGACCTCGGCGCGATCCCGCGGCGCCACGGCCGCGAGCGTGGAGAGCGCGCGATCGGCCTCGCCGGAGAGGCCCGAGCGGATCGGGATCGGCCCTCCCGGGACGGCCGGATCCTGGGCGGTGCCGCCGCGCAGCCCGAGCACGGTGAACCGCGCGGCGCCGCCGTCCGCGTCGGGCGCCTCGGCCCAGCGAGCGAGCTCGCGTTGCACGAGATCACGGCCGCGCTCCAGGCGTTGCTCGCTCGACATGCGGATGAGGCGATTCACCGACACGACCGAGACCCCGAACACGAGCGAGGCCAGGATCGTGACGGCTCCGAGCAGCCACCTCAACGACACACGGGGGAGCCTCATCAGGGCGGACGAATGATGTCCCGAATCCTGACAGGTGTCATGGCCCGTGACGAAGCAGGGGACGGCCTCGATCGGGCCGAGCCTCGGCCCGCGGGGAGGCGGTAGAGGGGGAGGGCGAGGAAACGCTCGATGACGGTCCGAAGGTCGTTTTTCCCCACGCTGCTCGTCTCGCTTCTTTTGCTCTTCCCCCGCGGCGCGCGCGCCGGCTCGCTCACGCTCGAGCAAGCCGTGCGGCAGGCGCTCGCGAGCCACGAGCGCGCCGGCAAGGCGCCGCTCCGCGTGAAGGCCGCCGAAGGCCAGCTCGACCGCGCACGCGCGTCGTTCCTGCCGAGCCTGGTCGCGGGCGCGAACGCCACGCTGCGCGGGACCGAGGATCGGATCGGCCGCCAGCTCTTCGGCACGGGCACGCTCACGCTCACGCAGCCCCTTTTGAACCCGTCTGCGATCCCGCAGTACACGCAGGCCAGGCGCCAGCTCGCGGCCGAGCGCTGGGGCGCCGTCGAGGATCGGCGCAGCCTCGCCTTCGACACGGCGCGCGTGTTCCTCGTGGTGCTCACGCGCGAGCGCGTGCTCGAAGCGGCGACACGAAGGCTCGAACGGGCCCGCGCCAACCAGCAGAACGCCGACGCGCGCGCGCAGGCGGGCCTCGCCAGCACGAACGACGTGACGCGCGCGCTGCTCGAAACCACGGCGGCCGCGCGGGAAGTCGCGCAAGCCGAGGGCAACGTCAGCACGGCCTACCTGGAGCTCGGGTTTCTCGTGGGAAGCCCGGTCACGGGGCCGCTCTCGGCGCCGGACCGCACGACGCGCGCTGCGGAGAGCGGGGGCGTTCGGGCCGAGGACGAGGTCCGGCAAGCCGAGGCGCGAAGGCCCGATCTCCGCGCCGCCGAGGAGCGCACCGCGGCCCTGCGCGCATCGGCCCAGGAGCCGCTCTATCGCCTCGCGCCCACGCTCACGCTCTCGGCGCAGGTGCGCTTCAACCCCGCGCCCGCCCCGCCGGACACGACCCACGACGAGACGCTGCAATTGAACCTCACGTGGCCCATCTTCGACGCGGGCGCGCGCTACGGCGATCGCAAGACGCGCGTCGCGCAGGCCGAGAGCCAGGCCCTCGACGAGCGGCAGATCCGGCGGTCCGTGGCGACCGACATCGGCATCGCGCGGGCCACGCTGAAGGCCTCGCGCGAGAGCTACCGCATCGCCGAGGAGGCGGTCGCGGCGGCGAAGAAGAACACGGCCGAGACCGAGATCCTCTACCAGCAGGGGCTCGCGCGGGCGATCGAGCTCGTCGACGCGAACGCCCGCCGCTACGAGGCCGAGGTTGCCCTCGCCACGGCGAAGCTCGCGATGGAGCAGGCCTACCTGGAGCTGCGTTTCGCGCTCGGCCAAGGGCCCACCGACGACGACACCGAACGCGTTGCCCAGGCGGATGGAGGTGCGCAATGAAGCTCGCGCGTGTGCTCCTTTTGCTTTGCCTGCCCCTCGCCGTCGCCTGCAAAGGCAAGCCGACCGAAGGCGGCGCCTCCGGCGGAGGCAAGCCCGGCCGCGAAGGCCTCTCGTTCGCCGCCGACGTCATGCCCGTGGAGGCCAAGAAGGTCACCTACACGGTGAACGCGCCGGGCACGATCGAGGCCTTCGAGCGCGTCCAGGTCACGGCCCGCGTGGCCGGCGTCGTCGACCGCGTGGCCTTCACGGAGGGCCAAGAGGTCAAGAAGGGCGACGTCCTCGTCGTCATCGACTCGGAACGGTACCTGCTCGCGGTGAACGGCGCCAAGGCGGCGCTCGCCAAGACGGAGGCCTCGGTCCGGGACATGGAGGCGATGGTCGCGCGGCGCGAGGGCGCGAGCGGCATGAACCCCGGCCTCATCCCGGGCGAGGAGCTCGACAGCTACAAGAGCAAGGTCCTCACCGCCAAGGCCGATCGCGACATCGCCTTCCAATCGCTCCGCAGCGCGCAGCTCAACCTGCGCGACTCGTCCGTGCGCGCGCCCATGGTCGGCGCGATCCAGACGCGCACCGTCGAGACGGGGCAATACGTGCAGGCAGGGTACGTGATGGCCACGCTCCTCCAGAGCGATCCGCTCCTCCTGCGCTTCCAGGTCGAGCCGCTCGAAGCGCCGCGCCTCAAGGTCGGGATGACGGCGACGTTCACGATGCGCGAGACGCTGCGGAAGTTCACCGCGAAGATCACGCTCATCGCGGCGGCCGCCGACCCGACGACGCACATGGTCGCGGTCACGGGCGAGGTGAACGACGAAGGGCACAAGTACTGGCTGCGCCCCGGATCGTTCTGCGACGTCAGCGTCGACATCGGCGCCCAGCGCGAGGCGGTGACGATCCCGCGGCTCGCGGCGCGCGCCACCGACCACGGCTACGTCGCCTACGTCGTGGAAAACGGCGTCGCCAAGGAGCGCGTGCTCGCGCTCGGGATGAGCACGCAGGACGGCTGGGTCGAGGTCCGCTCCGGCCTCGCCGCGGGCGACGTGCTCGTCGTGCGGGGCGCCGAAGCGCTCACCGACGGCGCCAAGGTCCGGCCCACGACCATCACGCCCGAGGCGCTGCTCACCGCCACCGCCCCGAGCGCCCGCGCCCAGGCTTCGAGCGCGCAGCCCCCGGCCGATCCTGCCTCGGGCGAGCCCGCGCCGAGCCCGCCCCCGACGCCGAGCGTTTCGGCCAGCGCGGGGGTGCGGCCGTGAATCTCACCGACATCTCCATCAAGAACCCGGTCTTCGCCTGGATGCTCATGGCGTGCACGATCCTCTTCGGCATCGTCGCGGCCACGCGCATCGGCATCAGCCAGTACCCGGACGTCGACTACCCCAACATCAGCGTCAACCTCTCCTGGCCCGGCGCGTCTCCATCGGCCGTCGAGCGCGAGATCGTCGAGCCGCTCGAACAGGCCCTCGCGCAGGTCGAAGGCGTCAAGGAGATCTCGTCCCAGGCGCGGCAGGGCTCGGCGCGGATCACGGCGAGCTTCGACATCTCGCGCAACGTCGACCTCGCGCTCCAGGACGTGCAGGCCAAGGTCGCGCAGGCCCAGCGGCAGCTCCCGCGCGACGTGCCTGCGGCCACCGTCTCCAAGTCGAACCCCGACGACACGCCCATCGTCACCGTCGGCGTCTCTGGCCCGTTCTCGCGCCAGCTCCTCGCCGACGTCGCCCGCTACCAGGTCCAGGAAAAACTCCAGACCGTGCCGGGCATCGGTCAGATCACGCTGAACGGCTACCTCGATCGCAACATCCGCATCTGGCTCGACACGAGCCGCCTCGCGGAAAAAGGCGTCGTCGCGAGCGACGTCATCGACGGCATCCGCCGCGAGCACGTCGAAGTCCCGGGCGGCCAGCTCGAAGCAGGCGGCCGGCAGCTCAACGTCCGCCTCCTCGGCGAGGCGCTCGACGTCGACGCGCTGCGCAAGCTCGTGGTGCGGCACGTGAATAGCACGCCCGTCTACCTCGAAGACGTCGCCGTCGTGGAGGACGGCTTCGAGGACGTGAACTCCGTCGCGCGGCTCGACGGCATCCCCTTGCAGGCGCTCGGCGTGCTCAAGCAACGCGGGACGAACGCCGTCGCCGTGGCGAGCGCGGTGCGCGAGAAGGTCACGGAGATCCAGCGCAGCTTGCCCGAGGGGATGAAGGTCGAGGTCCTCTTCGACACGACGACCTTCATCGAGGAGTCGGTCCACGAAATCGAGATCGAGCTCGGCCTCGCGCTCATCCTCACGGCGCTCGTCTGCTGGCTCTTCCTCGGCTCGCTCTCCAGCACCGTCAACGTGATCCTGGCGATCCCGATGTCGCTGCTCGGCACCGTGGCGGTCGTCTACTTCCTCGGCTTCACGCTGAACACCTTTACCCTGCTCGGCCTCTCGCTCGCCGTCGGGCTCGTCGTCGACGACGCCGTGATGGTCATGGAGAACATCTACCGGCACGCCGAGATGGGGAAGGAGCGCGCCAAAGCCGCGGCCGACGGCACCAAAGAGATCACGTTCGCCGCGCTCGCGGCCACCGTCGCCGTCATCGCGATCTTCCTCCCCGTCGTGTTCATGGGCGGCGTCATCGGTCGCTTCTTCTTCCAGTTCGGCGTGACGCTCTCGGTCGCCGTGATGCTCTCGTACTTCGAGGCGATCACGCTCGCGCCCGCCCGCTGCGCGCAGATCCTCGACACCTCGCGCGAGGGACGGAGCGCCGTCGGCAAGGCCATGGATCGCGGCTTCTCCGCGCTCGAACGCGGCTATGGACGCGTGCTCGGCAAGGCGCTCGCGCACCCCTGGAAGGTCCTCCTCGGCGCGACGCTCCTCCTCGGCGCCACGGCGTTCATCGTCCCGCGCCTCGGCACCGAGTTCGTCCCCGCGCAGGACCAGAGCCGCCTCGACGTCCGCATCCAGACGGAGACCGGCACCAGCGTGCAGGCCGCCGCGCCGCTCTTGCAGCGGGCCGAGCAGAAGCTCGCGGCGCGGCCCGAGGTCACGCGGGTCCTCACCACGCTCTCGGCCTCGCGCGGCGTGATGAGCTTGACCCTGGTCCCGCCGAACGAACGCAAGCTCTCGGCGCAGGAGCTCGCCGCCCAGATCCGCCGTGAATTGCAGTCGATCGCGGGCATCCGCGCGTCGGTGCAGGATCCCTCGCAGCAGAGCTTCGGCGCGCAGCGCGGGTATCCCGTCGACTTCACGGTGCGCGGCGCGGACTGGGACACGCTCGTCACGGCGGCGATGCAGCTCAAGACCGACCTCGAAAAGAGCGGCACCGTGACGGACGTGACGACCGACTACCAGATTGGCGCGCCCGAGGTGCAGATCGTCCCGGATCGCCGCCGCGCCACGGATCTCGGCGTCCCGGTGAGCGATCTCGCGAACACGGTGAGCGCGCTCGTCGGCGGCAACATCGTCGGCAAGTTCTCCACCGGGGGCCGCCGCGTCGACATCCGCGTGCGCCTCCTCGCCACGCAACGCTCGCGCCCCGAGGACCTCGGCGAGATCCGGGTGCGGGCGCAGAATGGGACCACGATTCCGCTCTCGCTCGTCGTCTCGCAAAACGAAACGGCGGTGCTGCAATCGATCAACCGCGTCGATCGGGAGCGGGCGATCCGCATCTCGGGGAACGTGGCGCCGGGGCATTCGCAGATCGAGGCGATGAACACGGTGAAGGATCTCTCGAAGGCGCTGCCGCTCGGCTACCGGGCCGTGGCCGGCGGCCAGGCCTCGCAGTTCGACGAGACAACGGGGGGCCTCGTCTTCGCGCTCGTGATCGGGATCCTCGTCGCGTACATGGTCCTCGCGAGCCAGTTCAATTCGTTCCTGCACCCCGTCACGGTGCTGACGATCTTGCCCCTGGCGCTCTCGGGGGCGGCGATTGGCTTGTTCGTCACGGGCAAGACGCTGAACATCTTCAGCATGATCGGCGTGCTCTTGCTCATGGGCATCGTCAAGAAAAACTCCATTCTGCTCGTGGAGTACGCCAATCAGGTGCGCGAGCACGAGGGGTTGTCTGCGCGCGAGGCCATGCGCAAAGCGGGGCCGCTGCGGCTGCGGCCGATCCTGATGACGACGATCGCGACGATGATGGCGGCCGTGCCGGCGGTGCTCGGCATCGGGCCGGGCACGGAGACACGCAGCCCCATGGCCGTCGTCGTGCTCGGCGGGCTCACGGTGTCGACGCTGCTCAGCCTGCTCGTGGTGCCGGCGTTTTACCGGGTCGCCGACGACCTCAAAGAGAAGCTACGCCCGAAAGCGGCGCCCGCGGTGGAGGAGCAGACCTCCGGCTGAACCGACGGCGCATCAGGCGCGCTCGCCGAGGCTTCGAATGGCCACGGCGAGCCCGTCGCGCAGCGTCGCGAGCGTGCGCACGCGCGACAGATCGAGCCCCAACGAAAGAATGGTCTGCGCGACGACGGGCCGGATCCCGGTGATGAGCCCTTCGGCGCCGAGCAGGCGAACCGCGCCGAGGATCTTCAGGATGTGGCCTGCGGTCGCCGTGTCCACCACGTCGACGCCCGTGAGATCGAGAATGGCGAAGCGCGCTTGCGTACGCGACACCGCGGCGAGCAGATCCTCCGTCACGCGCGCCGCGCGGCGGCTGTCGACGACGCCGACCATCGGGACCGTCAGCACGCGATCCCATACCTGGATGATCGGGGTCTCGAGATTCCGGATGACGTCCTGCTGCCGCTCGATGAGCGCGAGCTTGGTGGTGAGCTCGGCCTTCGTCCGCATGGCCTCCGTGACGTCCAAGGAGAGCGTGACGACCCCCGTCACGCGCCCCTGGCCGTCGTGCGTCGGCATGTGCCAGTTTTCCCAGACGATCCCATGCGCCTCCGTGATCTCGTGGGCCGGCGCGCCGGCGAGGGCTTTTCGGAGACCGGGGCTGCTCCCCGCGAGCACCTCGAACACGTTTTGACCGAGAAACTGGCCGCGCTGGTGCCCGACCTGGTCGAGCGCCTTGCCGTCGTGGAAGGTGAACGTGCCTTGGGCGTCGACGGCCCACACCACGATATCGAGGTGATCGAGAAGGACACGGAGCACCTGCGCCATCGCGAGCTTGTGGTTGGGCCCCTCGGAGGGCGGCGCCTCGTCGGGCGCCACCTTGGCGAGGCGCGCTTCGAGCTCCGCCACGCGCGCCCGCAGCGCCTTGCACTCCTGCTCCAGATCGTGGTTCGACACGGGCCTCCCGTCCGCGATCCGCGGGTCGCCTGCCGACCAGGGACATCGGCGCGGAAAGGGATATTGCAGCATATCCCCGTGAACCTGGTTTGATGCCCGTGTGAAGGATCGTGAAGGGAGGTGTCGGGACGGCTCCTTTGCCGCGCCACGGAGCCATCACGCCCTCCCTTTTCGGCACCCGAAATGCCGCCGGTTGCCGCCCCTCCACGCCTGTCCAAGGCGCTCCAAGCACGATTCCCACGCTGATCCAATCTGTGCCACGCCTGGCGCCCGTGCCGCGCCCCCCGAGGCGCGCCGCCCCTGCCCGGCGGAGATTCCCCGGGGCACGGCCGTTGCTCGTCCGACCGGCATGAAACGTAGCCTTCTGCGGCACGCCGCTTTCTTGCTCCTCTCGGCCTCGAGCGCCTCGGCGCTCTGGGCTTGTGGCGATAGTGGCGGCAATCCAAACCCCGGCTCCGGCGGCGGAGACCAGGGCGGCGGTGGCCAGGGCGGCGTGGGCCCCGGCGGTGGGGATCCGGGCGGCGGCGGACAGGGCGGGACCGGCGGGTTCGCCTGGCCCGTCGATACCTATCCCATTTCGATCACGCCGTCCGATACCTGGAAAAACCAGATCTCGTACCCCTACGACCCCTTCCTCTCGGAGCCCAACGGCAACAGCCTGGATGGCGGCGTCCGGTGGATCAAATTCACCGTCTTGATGCACGACCCGACGAAGGTGTATTTCCAGGACAGCTACGCGTACCCGTTCCACGCGCCCTTCGCCGTCGAGCGCCTCGATCCGTTCTTCGGCATGTCGATCGCCGAATACAACGACGCCTCGCTGCACGCCGAAGGCCAGAAGGCCATCCTCGGCGCCGTGCTCATCCCGCCCGATCCGGCGCGCTTCCCGGAGTACGGCATCCAGCTCGTCCGGCAGGACGCCTACGACCCCGAGATGGCACGTGTCGTCCTCGATCTCGTGAAAAAGAACGTCGTGGCGGAGGCGCCGGTGACGCCGTTCTATTTCCCCACGTACGAGCAAAACGCCTCGGCGCAGGAGAACAAAGGCTTCTTCGCCAATGCGGGCTTCCCCGTGAGCAGCGTCGAGCGGTGGGTCGGGGGCAACCAATGTTATGCGATGGGCTGGGCGCTCGGCAAGCTCCGGTACGTGCCGACCGATCAGATCGAGGCCGCCTACACGAACGGGACGTTGAAATCAGAGGACATCCTCCTCACCGACGCGATCCCCGCCGAGTTGCCTTATCTCGCGGGGATCGTCTCCCTCTCGCCGTCGACGCCGAATGCGCACACCGCCATCCTCGCGACCTCCTTTAACATCCCGTTCGTGTACCTCGCGAGCGAGGCGGAGCGCGCGCAGGCCAAGTCCCTCGACGGCAAGGAGATCATCCTGCGCGCCAAGAACCAGTACGGCCGCTGCGACGCCGCGCTCTTCGACATGGACGGCGCGCTCACGGCCGCCGATCGCGACGCGCTGCTCGCGCAGAAAAAGCCGGCGCCTCTCGCCTTTTCGCCCAAGCAGACGCTCGGCGCGATCGTCCGGAACACCGACGATCTCGGCCCGGCCGACATCGTCCATTTCGGCGGCAAGGCGGCCAATTACGGCCTGCTCCGCGACGCGATCCCGAACGACTCCCAGGAGGCCCTCGCCCTCTCGTTCGACCTCTGGGACGGCTTCCTCGATCAGACCATGCCAGGCGGAAAGACGCTGCGGCAGGAGATCGGCGAGCGGCTCGCGACTTACCAGTACCCGCCGAACCTCGCTGCCCTCAAGGTCGATCTCGCCGCCATTCGCGCCCGGATCGAGGACGACACGACCTTCTCGGATGCCCAGCGGCAAGCGGTCGTCGCCGCGCTCGCCTCGTTCGATCCCGCGCGCAAGATCCGCTTCCGCAGCTCGACCAACGTCGAAGACAGCGACGCATTCACGGGCGCCGGGCTCTACGACAGCGCGAGCGGCTGCCTCGCCGACGACACCGACGCGGACACCACGGGCCCGAGCCATTGCGAGGCGTCCCAAACCAAGGAGCGCGGCGTGTTCCGCGCGCTCCAGAAGGTGTACGCTAGCTTCTACAACGACAACGCCTTCATCGCGCGCCTGCTCTACGGCGTGAACGAGAGCGAGATCGGCATGGGCGTGCTCGTCCATTACTCCTATCCGGACGAGGACGAGCTCGCGAACGGCGTGGCGACGAACGTGCGCCGCACCGATCCCATCGACGACATGAAAATCGTCTCGCAGGTCGGCGCGCTCAGCGTGACGAACCCCGAGGGCGGCGCGCTCCCCGAGGTCGTCCACGGCTTCCATTCCCAGTGGGGCGACTCGTTCGCTACCATCGCCGGATCGAGCCTCGTGCCGCTCGGGGGCCACGTCATGGAGTGGGACAACGATTACGTGAAGCTCGGCGGGTTGCTCGGCAAGGTGGCGGATCGGTTCGCCGAGGTCCATCCCAGCAAGACGACATTCGCGCTCGATTACGAGTACAAGAAGATGAAACCCAACGGGGCGCTGCTCATCAAGCAAGTGCGCGAGCTGCCGCTGCCGGACGACAAAGCCTCGCTCACGCCCTTCCTCGTCCCCGGGCCCCGCGTGCTCTGCACGCTCCAGGGCGAGCAAAGCGACGTCTTTGCCCTCCATCGGCTGAAGCTGCGCGCTTCGCTCCGGGCGCGTACGGGGTTCGTCGACGCGGCGAGCCTTGCGGCCGAGACATTGTACGGCGACGTCACGTTCACCTACCTCTCCGCGAATGGCGTCTCGACCCTCACGGGTAATCCGGGGACGTGGCCCTCGGCTGCGCACAGCTTCGCGGGCGATCAGACGCTCGACCTCTTCACGTCGGGCAGCGGCGCGGACGCGCGGACCCTCGAGCTCTCGACGGGCTCCGTGCCCACGCTGCTCCCGCCGTCCGACGGCCCGATCCTCGCGCTTCGTGACCTGGAGATCCAGCTCGCGGCGGAGTACACGACGCCGGTCCCCTATGTCGACTGGGATGGCGTGCCGGCGAAACGCACGCGGGACGAGGCCATTCGCCTCACCACGTGCATGGACGAGGGACCCCTCCCGTCGGGCGCGTCCTTGCAGACGCGGACGATTGAAGCGGGTGGCGTGAAAATCGTGACGAAGTATTACTGGCCGTCGCCGCCGACCGGCGTCGTCGCCGGCTACACCGCCCCGCTCCTGCGCTGGGAGGAGACGCGGATCGAGGGCCTCACGGCGGCGCCCATCGTGCTCAAGGGGCATTTCTCGCAGACGTACCGGCCGCAGCACCACAACTTCAGCGAGGATTTCATGTTCGAACCGGCCCTCGAAGAGGGTTTGCCCGCGAACGTGCTCGCCGAGCTCACGGCGAAGGGGATTCGTCAGATCTACGTGCTCGGCACCACGATCGGCACGATCGACCCTGCCGGACAGGTCAAGCCGCTCTGAGTGCGGCCCTCCGCGCCCGCGCGTGATCAGCGCGCGGGCGCGACGAAATACGTCGCCACCTCGATCGCATCTTCGGTCTTGCTCGCGGGCGTGGCAGGCGCGATCGTGGCTCCACCACACGCCGTCATGAGGATCCCGGTCCGAGCCGCACCGATCGCACTCGTTTTCATGCGCATGACCTTCTCCTGTGTCGAAGGCGCCCCGTGAAAGACCCGCGGGTCGCCTGGGACGACGTTCATTTGTTCCTCGCCGTGGCGCGGGCCGGCACGCTGAGCGCTGCCGGACCGCGGCTCGGCCTCACGCAGCCCACGGCGGGCCGGCGGCTCCGCGCGCTGGAAGAATCCGTCGGCGTCACGCTCTTCCAGCGCACGCCGCGCGGATTTCGCCTCACGGAAGCGGGGGAGGCGATGTTCCGTCACGCCGAGCGCATGGAGCACGAAGCCGTGGCCCTCGAACGACGCCTCTTCGGCGAGACGCGCGAGACGGGCGGCGTGCTCCGCATCTCGACGAGCGAGTGGTTCGCGCGGCACGTCCTCGGCCCCGTGCTCGCCGCGTTCAGCCGCGAGCATCCCCGCGTCACCGTCGAAGTCGTGGCCGAATCACGCCTCCTCGACCTCGATCGGCAAGAGGCCGACCTGGTCTTTCGTTTCATCGCGTTCGACCGCGCGGACATCGTGCAGCGCAAGCTCACGCAAATCCGGTATGGCCTCTACGCCGCGCAGGCGTACCTCGATGCGCGCGGCGCGCCCGACACGCACGGCGGCGAGGGCCACGCGATCGTCACGATGGATCGCGCATTCGACGCGCTCGCCGACGTCGCGTGGCTCCGCGCGCGGTTCCCCGGCGCGCACCCGACCGTGCGGAGCAACAGCCGTGACGTGCAGGCCGCCGCGTGCGTACACGGCGCCGGCCTCGCCGTCTTGCCGAGGGTCATCGGAGATGCGCTCCCGCTCGTGCGCCTCGACGTCGGAGAAGAGCCGCCCGGCCGTACCATCTGGCTCGGCTACCATCGTGACCTCAAGGGCCTCCCGCGCCTTCGCGCGCTCGCCGACCACGTGCACGCCTCCGTGCCGAAGACGCTCTGACGTCAGAAGCCGACGAGCACGCTCTTGCCGATCGCCTTGCCACTCTCGATCGTGGCGTGAACCTTCTTCAGAGTCGCCGCATCGATACGCCCGGCCCGCTCGGTCAGCGTCGTGCGGAGGACGCCCGCGTCGACGAGCGCCGAGACTTCTTCGAGCAGGCGATGCTGCTCGATCATGTCGTTCGTCTGGAAGATCGACCGCGTGAACATGAGCTCCCAGCCGACCATCACGCTCTTGCGCTTGAAGGGTACGATGTCGAAGGATTTCGGATCGTCGATCAGCACCACGCGTCCCTGCGGAGCGACGGCTTTGGCGATTGCGTCCTGGTGCCGATCGCTCGCGGTCAGCCCCGCCACGTACGGCACGTGTGGAATTCCAAGCTCCGCCAATCCAGCATCGAGCGGCTGCGTGTGATCGATGACGTGATGGGCGCCCATGTCGAGGACCCATTGTTTCGTCTCCGGCCGTGAGGCCGTCGCGATGACCGTGAGCCCCGTCAGGCGCCGCGCGATCTGAATGAGGATCGAGCCCACGCCGCCCGCGCCGTTGATGACGAGGAGCGAGCCCGCCTGCGCTTTGCGACCATACGGAACGCCGAGCCTGTCAAAAAGCAGCTCCCACGCGGTGATCGCGGTGAGCGGGAGCGCCGCGGCTTCGGCGAAATCGAGGGACTTCGGCTTGCGCCCCACGAGCCGTTCGTCGACGAGGTGCTTTTCGGCATTCGTGCCGGGTCTCCCGATGGCGCCTGCATAAAAGACCTCGTCTCCCGGGCGGAACAAAGTCACGTCCGGCCCGACCGCTTCGACGACGCCCGACGCGTCCCAGCCGAGCACACGCGGGCTGCCGTCCTCGGACTTGAAGCTCGCGCGAATTTTCACGTCGACGGGGTTCACGGACACCGCGTGGACACGGACGAGGAGGTCACGCCCGGTGGCTTTCGGTTCGGGGAGCTCGACGTCGACGAGGGAATGGTCCGCGGTGATGGGGAGAGGTTGGTGGGTGCCGACGGCCTTCATGGGGACGACTCCTTGGTTCGTGGAGGTGCCGCGCATCTTTGGGCCTTCCGGTCTGCCGCGCGAGGCCCGTGTGCGCATGCCGGCCATGCGCCAGCGCATGGCGCGAAGGGGACGTCGTGACAAGCCCGCGAAGGCGCTGGTGTCAAGCATCGAGCTGAGGTACGAGGCCTCGTGATCAGCGATGGAATGCGCGCCGAAGCCTCCGTCTGGATGCTCGAAACGTATCGACCGCCGCTCGCCGTTCTCGCGGAGCGCCTGGCCTCGACGGATCCAGCCGAGGCGCTCGCGGCCGCAAATGCGCTCGCGGAGCGGGCGAGGGAAGGGGAAGACGACCCGCAAACACTCGCGGCGTGCGTGCCGGCAGACCTCCTCGCGCTGACACACGACGCACAGCGGGTCCTCGCCGAGCTCGCGGTCATGGGTTTGCCCATTGTGATTCCCAAGCTCCCCGCAGACCTTCCGCCCGCGCTCGCGTGCCGTTTTCGATGCGCAGCGCTGCTCGCCTCCCCCGAGCGCCTGCCGCTCGACGAGGCGTCGCCGCTGGATCTCCACGCCGTCGCGGATGCGCCCGTCGAACGGGCCCTCTCGTCGGGGCTCTGGATCCGCGCGGCTGCTCATGCACGGCCCGCGATGCACGATCACGCCATTACCTTCGCGCGCGCCGGGCTTTTCCGTGCGATCCTCTCGCCGGTCGAACCAGCGGAGGTGCTTTGGGACATCGCGCGCCGCTCGTCGGATGCCGTGGCCACGCGCGCGCTGGGCCTCCTCGCCGAGCCCTGGGCGCAGGGTTTGCCCTGTCCGCCGCTCGCCGCGTGGTTGCACGGAGAGGAGGTCGCGCTCGCGGCGCTGCGCCTCGCGGCCTCGCGCAGGGATACGGCGTGGGTGCGGCGATTCGCGACGTGCGAGGATGTGGCCCGTAGTGTTCAACGCGCGGCGCTCGTGGCACTCGCGGCGCTCGGCGAGGTCGAGGATGTCGAGCTGCTCCTCGTGCTGGCCGAGGAAGATCCGGCCGGCGCGGGGCCCGAGGTGATCGAGGCGATGCGTGGCCTCAAGCGGCGCGGCATCTCGCCGGATGAAGACCAGGCGCGCCGCGCGATCGAGCTCGCGCTCCGCTACGAAATCTTGCCGATCGAGCCTCTCGTGGAATGCACGAGCAGCCGGGCCGACGCGCTCGTCGCGACGATCGACGAATGCATCTTCTGCGGCGCGTCCAAGGCGCGAGCCGCACGTTTGCTCGCCGCCTTCGGGACACGGCGGACCCTCGCGCGCCTCCTCGAAATGGCAGAACAAGCTGCGGATCCGATCCTGTCGCGGTCTGCGATCCGCGAGCTCGGCTGGCTGGAGGAGCGATCGGCCGAACCCGTGATCCTCGCGAGGCTCGACGCAGAACCCGAAGCATGCCTGTTTGCCCTCGGTCGCCTCGGCGGCGCGGCCACGGCAGAGCGATTGCGAAGCCTCCTCGAGGGCGCGCCGCCTCCCTGGCTCTCGGCCGGGCTGCGTGTTCTTTTTCGGTTGGATCCGTCCCCGAGCGTGCTCGCCGCGGCGGCCGAACATGGCGCGATCTCCGCCGAGACGCTCGATGCATTGCAGGCACACGCGAGCGCCGAGCAAATCGACGCGCTCGCTGCCATTGCAAGAGCCCCCGGGCATCCCTTTCGCGCCTCGGCGATCGGCGCGCTCGGCCGTACGGGCGGGCCCCTCGCGATCGACCCGCTCGCCGCGCTGCTGACGGACGGCGACGAAGAGATCCGCGCGCTCTGCAAGGCCGCGCTGCGCACGTTGGGACAACGCCTCGCCATTCCGGATCCGCCGCTCGCATGCCTGGAAGGGGCGACGGATCCCGGCGCCGCGCTCGTGGCGGAGGCGGCGCTGCGGAGGTTGCGTCGGCGGTCCGAATCCGTCGCCGAAACGACGCTCCTGCTCGACGCCGTCTTCGGGTACGACCATCCGCACCTCGTTCGTGTGGTTCGTCCGCTTCTGCGCCGGGACAACCCCGAGATACGCAAACGCGCGATCGCCTGCCTTTCGGCCGCGGGGCCTGCTTGCGCGGCCTGGCTTTTCCCTTCGCTGAGCAGGGACGTCCCCCTCCCGGTCGCGCGTCAGGCCTTGCTCGCCCTCGGGAATGCAGCCGTGCCCGGCCTCGGCGGGGCGATCGCCGCATGGCTCTCGCATCCCAACATGAATTTGAAAAAAGCGGCCGCCGAGGCGCTCGCCCGGAGCCGCGATTCCGACGTGATCCCGGCGCTCGTCGACGTGCTCGCAGTGCACGATCAGCCGGGGCTCCGGGAGCTCGCGGAGCGGGCGCTCCGGGCCATCGCGGGTCCCTTTTTTCGCTCGCTGATCGTCGAGAGGATCGCCGCGACAAAGGAGCCACGCTGCGAAGATTTGCTCGCGTCCACGATCGCGCGTGATGTCGCCCCGGAGGAGCTCGCCGCGCTCGTCGCCCGCCGGCCGGATCTCCCGAAGGTCCTGGTTCTGCATGCCTATGCAGCAAATGCGGAGAATGCCGCCGACCTGGACGCCGCGCTCCGGCGCCAGGGCGTTCGTGATCGCATTCCGCACGAAACCGATGTCGCGCCGGAGAGCCCGCTGCGGGCCGGCCTCGCGGGTGCCGAGGCGGAGCGATGCATCACGGAGCTGCGAAGGACAATCCGCGAGGCCCCCTTCCTCGACAAACCTTCCCCCGACCTCGTCGCGAGCCTTCGAGCGGCAGCCGAACGGGCGGGCACGATCGGCGCGCGGCTCGCCGTCCCCGAGCAGCGTGTCCTTTCTGCGCTGCTCCCGCAGCTCGACGCTGTGACGCGCAAGGACGCCCTCGCCCTGCTCGCCACGACGACGGATCCCTTTGTTTCCAGCCGCGTGCTCCCTTTCGTCGACATTGAAGAGGAAATCGACCCGCGCCACGCGCCGCTGCTTGCTGCCGTGCTCCGCCAAAGCGGCCCCGAGGCCGCGCGTTCCCGAAGCGCGGATCCACGCCCCGCCGTGCGCGCCCAGGCGGCGCTCGTGCTCCGGCTCGCAGGGGAGGGAACACTTGCATTCACGCCTCCGAGCGAGCGAGCCGCATTGCTTCAAGCCTGGATCGATGCGGGTCGCGAAAACGACCTCCTCGCGGCGCTGGAGGGCCGGGACGCGCTGCCGCTCGTGCAGGTCGCAAAGCTCGTCGCCGATCGCTCCGGTGCCGCCGCGGCGTGGGCGCTCGCAGAGCGATGGGCGGCCGCGCGTCCCGCGGAGCGAACGCCGAGCCTCGTCGATCTCGCGTTCCTCGGCGAAATCACGAACTCCGCGCTCCGCGCGCTCGCGCAGGGCGAGACGCGCGGAGAGGTCCGGCAGCGCGCGATCACGGAGCTGTTCCGCGCACGCCATGCAGACCGCGCATTCCTCCGGCCCTTGCTCGCCGATGCGCACCCCGGCGTCCGCGAAGCCGCGGCGGCTGCGCTGATCCACGCGGGAGATCACGACGATCGCGCCTACGTGCTCGGCACATGGCTCGCGGGCGCCATTCGCGCATCGTTCACCATGACGCTCGACGAGCAGGATACGCCCGCCGTTGCAAAGGCCGTCGCCGACGCGACGACCGAGGCCGAGCAGCTCCGCGTCTTGGGTCCCGTGACCGCATTGCCCCCGGGCTCCCGCATTCCGCTGCTGCTCGCGCTCCATTCGTCCCCACATCCGCGCGTCGCTGGAGCGGCCCGCGATTCGTTGCGCTCGCTCCCGGCAGCACACGTCCTCCCGCATGTCGAACCCCGTCTCCGCGCCGGGGATCTTTCCCTGCTCGATACCATCGGCGCAGCGGGCGCCATCCCCAGACGCCTCGCAGACCTCGCGCGCACGTCGGACGACGCCGCGGCGTGGGTTCGCTTTGGCCTGCGCGCAGCGGACGGCGGCGTTTTTTATGCGGCCGGAGGCCTCGGAGCCACGATCGCAGCGTGGGCCTCGACGTCCCCGTCTCCCGCGGCAGCGCTCTCCCTCCTCGCGCGCCTCGCCGATTGGTACGACGAACGCCACGCGCGGGCGCTTTGCCGCGCCCTCGATCCGGCGCTCGCCGGCGCGCGTCGCGACGCCGTGCTCGGCTCCCTTCTCGAAGCGCTCCGCGAGCAACCCCCCGAGCTCGTCTCGCGGGTGCTCTCGGGCATCGTTCGTCCCACCGATACATTGGCCCTTCAGCTCCTCGCCGAAGCCGAGGCGCGATCGCCCGGCCTCCTCGACCTCCTCGCCCCTGCATTACGCAGCGCCGTGGAGCGCGCGCTCGATACGGCGCTCGCCACGGCCGGTCCGGAAGCCGCGCGCCGCTTGCTCACCTATTTCGCAGGTCGCGCCGATCGTCCCTCCGAACGCGAGCGTGTCCTCACCTTGCTGGAACGGCACGTACGCTCCTCCGAACGCCGCGTGAGCCTCCACGCCCACCGCCTCCTACGCACGCTGGCCACACGCGAACGTTATCTCCGCGCCACCCGCGCGCTGCTCGACGACCCCGATCCCACGACCCTCCGGCTTGCGATCCGCGTCCTCGCATTCGGCGGGGATGCGGACTCTGCCGCTGCTATCGCGGCTCGCTTGTTTCATCCGCACGCGGGCGTCTCGCGCGCGGCTCGCGCAGGCCTGCTCGCGCTCGGGGAAGCGGCCGTGCCGCCGCTGCTCGGCGCCCGCAGCCACCTTCGGCCCGATCGCCGCGCGGCGCTCGACGCCGTGCTCGACGAGATCCGGAGCCGCCTCACCGCTGGAAACACCACGCGCTGATCCCACCACTCGCCGGGACAATCGACCTCGACCAGAATGTGCAAGGCGGAGCGGTCGCGAGGAAAAAAAGGAGAGGAGGCAAACCAAGACTGACCCCAGCAGCCGAACCGACGCGGGGGCCCCTTCGCAAGGCTGCAAGTGCTCCATCCGTCAGGTATGTAGAAGGGGAAAGGTTGGCGATGTGCACGATGGAACGAGCGACTTGAACGCGCCGGGGGCAGGGGCCACGTTGCGCGAAATGCTCGGGCCGAAGGGGAGCGGCCTCTCGCTCCTGGACAGCCTCGGGGCGATCGTCTGGCTCGCCGACGCGACGGAGCTGTCGTTGTCCTTCCTGAACCGCCAGGCGAGCGCGCTGCTCGGCCTCACGAGGAGCGATGTGCAGTCCTCTTCGTGCGTCCTCTGCCAGGTTCATCGCGACGATCGGGCGCACCTCCGCGACGTATGCCAAGCCGTCGCCGCGACCGGCACGAGTCGCCCGGTCGATTACCGCATCGCCTCCGCCAGCGGACAGCTCGTCCCCCTTTCGGGCCACGTGCACGCCGTACGAGCGGAGAGCGGCGACGCGCTCCTGGCCCTCGCTTTCGTGGGGCTTGTCGCTCCCGGACAAACGCCGGCGCCAAGGCCGAACGGCGCGGCGGACGAGGCCCACGAGCACGGGAGCCGCGCCGAGGACGGCCAGCGGGACGTGCACGCGGCCGGAGGACCTCTGAGCGTCCGACGCGCGACCCGCTTGAGTCGCATCGAGGACATCATCGACAACATCGATGGCATCGTGTGGGAGGTCGACGCGGACACGTTCTCCTTCACCTACGTCAGCGCGCACGCCGAGCAGATCCTCGGATACACCGTCGCGCAGTGGCTCGCGGAGCCGACGTTCTGGGTGGACCACATCCACCCGGACGACCGCCATTGGTGCGTCGCGCTCTGCAAAGAGGCGACGGCCCGAGGGGAGCCCCATCGATTCGAGTACCGGATGATCGCCGCGGACGGCCGGGTCGTATGGCTGCGGGACTATGTCCGCGTGGTGCTCGACCAGGGCCGGCCCGCCAGGCTGCGCGGGGTGATGGTCGACATCACCGAGTGGAAGGACGTGCAGGGGGAGCTCGAAAAGACGGTCTCGCTCCTGCGCACGACCCTCGATTCGACCGCGGATGGGATCCTCGTCACGGCGTCGGACGGATCGACCATCAATGCCTACAACCAGCAGTTCGTGGAGATGTGGCGGCTGCCGCTGTCCATCCTCGAGCAAGGGAGCGACGAGCAGGCCTTGGCCTCCGTCCTCGATCAAATCGCCGATCCGGCCTCGTTCCATGCCAAGGTGCGGTGGCTCTACCAGTCGCCGGAGGAGGAGAGCTACGATATCGTCGCGTTCAAGGACGGTCGCCTCTTCGAGCGTTATTCGCGCCCGCAGCGGATCGGGCGGGACGTCATCGGCAGGGTGTGGAGCTTCCGCGACGTCTCGCGGCGTTTTCGCGCCGAGGCGGAGCGCGACCGGCTGCTGGTCGAGGAGCGCCGCTTGCGGGCCGACGCGGAGCGCGCGCACGGTCGTATGGCCTTCCTCGCCGAGGCGAGCCGCAAGCTCGCCGCCGCGCCGCTCGACATGGATCGGACGCTCGCGGCGGTCGTCGAGCTCGTCGTCCCGGCGCTGGCCCGGTGGTGCGCGATCGTCCTGCCCGAAGGCGTCGGCGCGCACGGCCGACCCACGACGGCGGCGACACACGAGAGCGCGACGATCGACGATCGCCTGTGTCCGTTGCTCCGGCGTTATCTTCCGGGCGCCGACGATCCGCTGGGCTTCACGCAGGTGCTTCGCTCGGGCGAGCCCCTCCTCGCGTCGATCGTCCCCGACGAGGCGCTCCTCGCCGTCGCGCGCGACGAGGCGCACCTCGTGCTCCTGCGCGCCCTCGGCGCCACGCCGCGGATGCTCGTGCCTCTCCTGATCCAGGGGCGCGCGATGGGCGTGCTCGCGATGGGCGCGAGGCCCCTCGGCAGCCATTTCTCGCCGGAGGATCAAGCCCTCGTCGAGGAGCTCGGCCGGCGGTGCTCCACGGCGCTCGAGAACATGCGCCTTTATGGCGAAGTGCAGGAAGCCCTGCGCCGCAAGGAAGAGTCGCTGGCGCTGCTCGACACGTTGTTCACGAGCGCCCCTGTGGGGCTCGCCTTCCTCGACAGGGACATGCGGTATGTCCGGAGCAACCGGGCCCTCGCGGTGGGCATTCATCGACGTTCGCCGGAGGAGGAAATCGGAATGACGCCCCACCAGGCGATTCCGGAGCTCGCCGCGCGCGTCGAGCCCTACATTCGCCGCGTCCTCGAAACGGGAAAGCCGCTCGTCGGCGTGGAGATCTCGGCCCGGATCCCGGCGGATCCCGACCACGACCGGCACTGGCTCGCGAGTTATTATCCGGTCCGGACCGCGCGGGGCGATCTGCTCGGCGTGGGCGTCGTCGTCGTGGATCTGACGGATCAGAAATGCGCCGAGGAGGTGCGCGCGAAGCTCTACCAGGAGGCGCAGGAGGCCATCCGCGTGCGGGACGATTTCCTCTCCATCGCGTCCCACGAGCTCAAGACGCCGCTCGCCACGCTGACGTTGCGCCTCGAGCAGATATCCCGCCGCCTCCGCGATGGGCAGCCCGTGGACAAGGAGCCACTCGTCCGGGCGCTCGCGCAGATCGGCCGGCTGACGGCGCTCACGAATGACCTGCTCGACGTCTCGCGTATCGCGGCCGGTCGGCTCACGATCCGGGCGGAGCAAGTGGCGCTCGCGGATCTCGCCCGCGAGGCGGTGGCGAATGCGGCCGTGGGCTTGCAGAAGCACACGATCGAGATCGTCGAGCCCTTCGAGGACCTCGTCGTGGTGGCCGATCGCGGCCGTCTCGCGCAGGTCCTCGGAAACCTCCTCGACAACGCGATCAAATACTCGCCCGCCGGCGGCACGATTTGCGTCGCGCTGTCGAAGCGCGACCGCGAGGCCGTCCTGTCCGTCACCGATCCCGGCATCGGGATCCCGAGAGAGCAGCAAGGGATGCTCTTCGAGCGTTATTTCCGCGCGCGGAACGCGCCCATTACATCGTACGGCGGGCTCGGGCTCGGCCTCTACATTTGCCGCGACATCGTCGAGCGGCACGGCGGACGCATCTGGACGCAAAGCGAGGTCGGGCAGGGCTCGACCTTCGCGATCGCGCTCCCGCTCGAAGGCCGCCCGCAAGAAGAACAGGCGCGTCCAGGTTGACAGACGAAGAGGACGCGCGGTCGGGGCAGGGGAGCGGGTCCTCCGAGCGTCCTCCGAGCGCCAGCCCAGACGGCCTTCCCCCGCGCCGCGGCCCCTGCGGCTCCTCGCCGCGTTCGGCGTCGGTCTCGTCCGGCGCACGGCCAGGGCGCTCCCACGCGTCGGATGCACCCGGGCATAGCATGAATGTGGCGGCCCGATTCTTTCAACAGGAGAGCCATTCTTGGTAGGGTCGCGCTCATGATCCCGCCCAGGTCCCGGCGCTCGCGAAGTGCGTCCTCCGCATACCTCCGCTCCCTCGTCCCCCTGCTCGGCCTGCTCACGGCTTGTGGCTCCTCCGAGAACTCCGCCGCGCCCTCGGCGGGGCGTCTTTCCGACGACGTCCTGCACGCGCCGCGTGTACCCACCCCTGCGCAGAACCTCGTTCTCCTCCCCGAGGTCCCGCTCGACGTGCCCGCCGTTCTCACGCCCGCGCCGGGCGCGAGAGCGCAGGCCGCGTTCGGGGGTGGGCAATGGCTGCTCGCTTGGTCGGACCTGCGCACCTCCCGCCCGATCCTCTATGGCACGCGCGTCGCGCAGGACGGCACGGTGCTCGATCCGTATGGCATTCGGCTGCTCGACGACTGGTACGGCGATCCCTACAGCGGCTGGCCGTATTCCCCGGCGGTCGCCTTCGACGGGACCAATTACCTGGTGGTCACCGTGCAGAACAAGAAGGTCCGCGGCGTGCGGGTCAGCCAGGCCGGGGCCGTGCTCGACCCTGGTGGGTTCGATATCGGAGGCATGCCGCTCGAGCTCAGGGGCCCTCCATCCGTCGATTTCGACGGAACCAATTACTTCGTCGCCTGGAGCCGCGTGGCGATCGACAGCGATCCCATGGGCGGCCTCTATTATGCGCGCGTCGCGCCCGACGCGACGGTCCTCGATCCGGGCGGGATCTACGTGCCCGCCGACGTCTGCAGCCCGGTCGATGTCTCCTTCGACGGGACGAACCATTTCGTCGTCTGGGCCACCTCCTCGGGCGACGCCACGGTGCGCGGCGCGCGCATCACGCCCCAGGGCACCGTGCTCGATCCGGGGGGCATTGCGGTGAACTCCCTCCCGACCGTCGACTGCCGCTCCCCCCACCTGGCCACGAGCTTCGACGGCCAGAACCACGTCGTCGCTTGGTACGACCTCGACTGGGACGTGGGCGAGGAGCAGATCTTCGCCACGCGCGTCTCGCCGCAGGGCACCGTCGTCGATCCCAGCGGGATCATGGTCGCGGCGGAGCTCGTCGAATTCGAAGAAATGAACCGGCTCGACGTGGCCGCCGACGGCGCGGGCACGCGGATCGCGTGGAGCCGCGACGGCATGGATGATGGCGGAGACTTCTGGACGCGCGTCGCGTATGCACGCCTCGCGCAGGACGGCACGCTCACGGTGCCTGCGCAGCTCCTGCCCGACAGGGGCGTGGACGTGGCCCTCGCCTCGGACGGCGCGGGCGTGCTGGCCACGTGGACGTCGGACACCAGCAGCACGCCGGTCGTGGGCAGGCGTTTCGGCTCGGGCATGGCCCTGCCGATCGACACGCAGCCCCGGGCCTTCTCGACGCACGGCAACGCGGAGGAGGTGCTCGCCGCGGCCTCGGACGGGCAGACCTCCTTCGTCATCTGGAGCGATTCGCGCATGCCGAACATCGACGGCCAAGGCCTCTTCGGGGTGCGCGTGGGGCCTTCGGGGCAGGTCCTCGACGCCACGCCGATCGCGATCACGGGCCTGCCCTTCGACGAGGCCACCGTGGTCTTCGACGGCGCGAACTTCGTGGTGATCTTCGTGCGCAAGTACATCGACAACAACAACCCCTACCAGGCCGTGCGCGTGAGCCCCCAGGGCGCCCTGCTCGACGCGACCCCGGTGCAGATCCCGCTCTGCGGCCAGGGTTTCAACCGGTTGACGGCGACGGCCACGAGCGACGGCGTTCGCACGCTGGTCTTCGCCAACGGCTGCGAGCTCGAGAATATCGGCCTCTCTGGCGTGCTGCTCGACCACGACCTGATGCCGGTCGCGCCGGTGCTGGGGCTGGCCGATGAGAAGCACTATCCCCAGCAGGCGCAGGTCGCCTACAATGGGACGAACTACCTCGTCATCTGGCACCAGAACAACGGCGTGTCGGGGCGCCGTGTCGACACCCTGGGCGCGCTGCTCGACAACGTGGATCTCACGATCGTCTCGGGTGGCGACCCCGTTCAGTCAGCGCAGGTCAGCGGCGGGGGCGCTGGAAATCACCTCGTCGTCTGGCACCAGGGCAACGAGGTGCGGGCGGGGCGCGTCGACCCCGCGGGGCAGATCCTCGATCCGCAGGGCTTCCTCGTCGCCGGCATGGGCTTCGACAGCTCGGCGCTGGCGTTCGACGGAACGGATTACGTCCTCGCCTGGCACGCGCTGACGAACGCGGCCGATCCCGGGTCGCTCGATCTGTACGCCGCGAAGATCGATCCCCAGGGCAGCGTGGGAGCGAGCTTCCCGCTGTCGATGGCGCCGGAGCATGAGGGCTCCGTGGCCTTCGCGCCGGGCGGGGGCAGGGTGCTGGTGGCGTACACGCGCTACGAATCCCCGGCGCCGTACAGCGCGCGCCGTGCCTATGCGAGGCTCTTGGATCCGCTCGGCGGCAGCGGCGGCGCGGGTGGGGCCGGCGGAAGCGGCGGCGCTGGCGGGGCCGGCGGAAGCGGAAGCGGAAGCGGTGGCGCTGGCGGAAGCGGAAGCGGTGGCGCTGGCGGAAGCGGTGGCGCTGGCGGAAGCGGTGGCGCTGGCGGAAGCGGCGGCGCGGGCGGAAGCGGCGGCGCGGGCGGAAGCGGAAGCGGTGGCGCTGGCGGAAGCGGTGGCGCGGGCGGAAGCGGTGGCGCGGGC